>DATJSD010000108.1:0-2135 GCA_035504335.1 Steroidobacteraceae bacterium
TGCTCGACCAGCAGGATCGTCACGCCCTGCGCGTTGATCGCGCGGATCGTCTCGAACACCTGCTCCACCAACTGCGGCGCCAGACCCATGCTCGGCTCGTCCATCAGCAGCATGCGCGGCCGGGCCATCAGCGCGCGTGCCGTCGCGACCATCTGCTGCTCGCCGCCGGACAGCGTACCGGCGATCTGATGCAGCCGCTCGCGCAGCCGCGGAAACAACGCCATGACCTTGTCCCGATCGGCAGCGATCCCCGCGCGGTCGCGGCGGGTGAACGCGCCCATCGCGAGGTTCTCGTCCACCGTCAGGCGGCCGAAGATGCGTCGCCCCTCGGGCACCTGCACCACCCCCATCGCGGCGATCGTATGGGCGCCCAGCCCGGTCAGCGCGCGGCCCTCATATCGCACTTCGCCGTCGCGCGGATGCAGCAGTCCGCTGATCGCCCGCAAGGTGGTCGATTTGCCGGCGCCATTGCCGCCGACCAGGGTCACGATCTGCCCCTGACTCACTTCCAGCGAGATGCCCTTCAGCGCCTCGATCTTGTCGTAGAACACGTGGATCGAATCGATCTCGAGCTGCTTCATGGCTCAGACCGGCACCGCCTTCACGCCGAGATACGCCTCGATCACCGCCGGATCCCGCTGCACTTCGCCGGGCTGCCCTTCGGCGATCTTCACGCCGTGGTCCAGCACCGTCACCACATCGGACATCGACATCACCACCCGCATCTGATGCTCGATCAGCAGGATGGTGATCCCGAAGCGCTCGCGCACATCCTGGATGAAGCGCATCATCTCGGTGGTTTCATGTGGGTTCATCCCGGCGGTCGGCTCGTCGAGCAGCAACAGCCTGGGTTTGGTTGCCAACGCCCGCCCGATCTCCAGCCGGCGCTGCTCGCCATAGGGCAGATTGCGCGCCAGGATGTCGCCACGCCCGCGCAGCCCGACGAACGCAAGCAGCCGCACCGCCTCCTCGTGCGCGCGCGCCTCGTCGGCCTGCGTCGCCGGGGTTCGGAGCACCGCACCCCACCAGGTGGAGCGCAGATGCAGGTGCATCCCGACCAGCAGATTCTCGATCGCGCTGATGTTTCGAAACAGACGGATGTTCTGATAGGTGCGGCTTATCCCCACCGCGGCGACGCGGTCCGGCGTCAACCCGTCGATGCGTTGGTGGTCGAACCATACGGTGCCCTCGGTCGGCCGCAGGTTCTGCGTGATGCAGTTGAACACTGTCGTCTTACCGGCGCCGTTCGGGCCGATGATGCTGTGAATGGCACCACTCGCCACCGCGAGATCGAGCCCACCAACAGCAGTCAGGCCACCGAAGCGCATCGACATCTGCTCACAGCGGAGAAGCGACTCGGTCATCGCGGTTCGGCCGGCAACAGGTCGGCGCCTTGATCCAGTTCGGCGGCCGCCTCACCCGCGTGCAGTTCGCGCCGGCGCACCTCGGACGGCCACAACCCTTCCGGACGCCACTGCATCATCACGATCAGCGCGGCGCCGTAGAACAGATAGCGGTACTCGCCGAACTCGCGCAGCAGCTCCGGCAGGCCAATCAGCACGATCGAACCCAGCACCACCCCCGGCAGACTGCCCATTCCGCCGACAATAATCAGCGCCAGCACATTGATCGAGATCAGAAGCTGGAAGCTCGACGGATAGACCGAAGTCAGCATGGTCGCGAAGATCGAGCCCGCCAGCCCGGCAAACGCTGCACCCAACCCATAGGCCAGCAACTTCGAGCGCACCAGATTGATCCCCAGCGCCTGCGCCACGTCCTCGTCGTCGCGCAGCGCCATCCACGCGCGACCAAGCCGCGAGTTCTCAAGCCGCCAGGCGACGAACGCCGCAACCGCCGAGGCCACCAGCGTCACGTAGAAGAGCTGCACGGGACTGCCCAGCACGACGCCGCCAAGCCGTGGCTTTGGAATCTGCAGCACGCCCTGTGCGCCGCCAAGCAGCGGCGCGGCGAAATCCGACAACACCAGCACCCGCACGATCTCGCCCAGGCCCATTGTCGCGACTGCCAGATAGTCGCCGCGCACGCCCAGCACCGGCAACCCGAACACCACGCCCACAAGCACGGCGAGCACCACCGATACCGGCATCGCCATCCAGAACCCGAGATGCATCAGC
>DATJSD010000109.1:0-21594 GCA_035504335.1 Steroidobacteraceae bacterium
ACTGGGAGGGCGATACGCTGGTGGTGGATACCGTGGGCGTTGCTCCTGACACGGGCGCGGGAATCATGGAGGGCGTGCCGCACGATGCCGACATGCACATCATCGAGCGCATCCGTAAGGCCGACAGGGATCACCTCCTCATCACGCGGACCATCATCGATCCGGAAGAGTTGGTGAAACCCTGGACGACGACGCTGACCTACACGCGCGTGCCGGGCGATCTGCTCGAATACATCTGCGAGCAGGGCAATCGGGACAGCGCCGACGCCGAGGGTCGCCCGGCAGAGCGGATCAAAGGCCCGTGAACCGCACGCCGGTCCACGGTGTCCTGGCGGGCGCTGAAAGTATCACCGTCAGCAGGAGTCCCCATTCATGATCAAGCTTCTTCGAGCAGCGGCTATCGGGCTTGCGGCGGCGGCTGTCCTGCCTGCCGGCAGCGCCTTCGCCCACCACTCGACCGCCATGTTCCGGATGGACGTGAACACGGTGCTGAAGGGCACCATCCAGCGCTTCGATTGGCAGAACCCGCACACGTGGATTGTCTTCGACGTGCCCAACGCCAAGGGCGGCTATGACCGATACGGTATCGAGGGGATGAGCCCGAACTATCTGGTGCGCCATGGCTGGACGCGCGATACGCTCAGGCCGGGTGACAACGTGGAGCTGACGATCCATCCGCTGAAGAACGGCATGATGGGCGGCTTCGACGTGAGCGTGAAATTTTCCGACGGCAAGGTGATGTACAACCTGCCGCACGGGCCGAAGGCACTGCCCTGATCGCGCGCCGGCCCCGCGGGCCCGCTACTGGACGGTAAACCCCATCCAGCGTCCCATGAATATCACCGTGACCCACAACCCGATCGAGCAGGCGCCGGCGAGCCTCGCGGGCAGCGGCGGAGGCAGCAGGTCATTCCAGGCACGCACGTTGCGATAGACGCCGAGGTGGAAGATCGCCATGTTGACGCCGGCGAGCAGCATGAACAGCATTTTGAGCTGAAACTGCAGGTTGTAGGCGTAGACCGTCGCCTTGGAGACGAACAATAGCGCTCCCGTGACGGTCGCGATGGCGAACGCCACCCAGGTATACGGCAACGCCTCGTTTGCAAGCCGGGTCATCGCCGTGCGGCGGGTCGCGAGCCCCAGCAGACGCAGATCGACCATCAGGACGCTGGCGAAAAGCAGGGCCACCGCCAGCACGTGGATGGTCTCGATATTGGCAAACCACCATTCCCAGCCGACCGTGCCGCTGATCGCCGCGGCAACGTGGCTGCTCTGCAGTTGCTGCAACAGACCGTTCAGGTTCATCTGGCCGCGCGCGCGACGGCAAGCCAGCGGCGGCTCATCGTGAGGTCGGCGCGGCGCGCTGCGCGCCGCTCGCCCCGCCGGCGCTGGCCATGCGGGCGCCGATCTGTTGCAGCAGGTGATCGAAAGGCTGGATGAATTTGTCGATGCCCTCTTCCTCGAGCCGCCTGGTCACCTGATCGATGTCCACGCCCAGACCCGGCAGGCTCTCGAACAGCTCGCGGGCCGCGGGCAGATTCTGCTCGATGCGCAGCTGCGGCCTGCCGTGATCGCGATACGCCTCGAGCGTCTCGAGCGGCATGGTATCGATGGTATCGGCGCCGAGCAGCGCCTCCACATACTTCACGTCGGGGTACTGCGGATTCTTGGTGCTGGTGCTCGCCCACAGCAGCCGCTGTACGCGCGCGCCGTGCGCGGCGAGGCGCCGAAAGCGCTCCTGGGCGAAGCTCTGGCGATACAGGTTGTAGGCGAGCTTGCCGCAGGCGATGGCCACCTCGCCGCAGGCGCTTTCGGCCCGGGCGCGCGCCTGCGCGTCGCGCTCGGCCGCGGCGCGCGCCTGCAGCAGCGGATCCACCATCGAATCGATGCGACTGATGAAAAAGCTCGCCACCGAGCTCACGCGCTCGATCGAGCCCCCGGCCGCCAGGCGCTGCTCCAGTCCCGTCACGTAGGCGTCGATGACCTCGTGATAGCGCGGCAGAGCGAACAGCAGCGTCACGTTGACGTTGATGCCTTCGCTGATGAGCTGACGGATGGCGCCGAGGCCGGCGGCGGTGCCCGGCACCTTGATGTAGGCGTTGGGTCGCTCGAGCGCCGCCCACAGCCGCCGTGCCTCCGCGATGGTGCCGGCGCGGTCGCGCGCCAGGTGCGGATTGACCTCGAGACTGACGTAGCCGTCGGCCGCGTGGGTACGCTCATAGATGGGACGCAGCGCGTCGGCGGCCTGCCGCACGTCCGACTGGCTGATCGCCTCGTAGACGTCGTTGGCGCTCTTGCCCGCGTGCGCCAGCGCCAGGATCTGCGCATCGTAGGAGTGGCCGGAATCGATGGCCTTCTCGAAGATGGCCGGATTGGAGGTCATGCCGGTGAGGGCGTCCTGCTCGATGAGCCGGCGCAGCTGCCCATCGAACAGATCGCGGTGGATGTAGTCGAGCCAGACGGACTGGCCCAGGGCGGCCAGCTGTTGCAGCGGATTGGCCATGTGTGGTGCTCCTGGTCATTGAAAGTCGCCCATCACCGCCTGTATCGCCGCCAGCGCCGCGATCGGGGCGGTCTCGGAGCGCAATATACGGGGTCCGAGGCTGCAGGGGAGAAAGCCGTGCGCCTGCGCGGCCAGGAGCTCCGGCTCGGCCAGGCCGCCCTCGGGCCCCACCAGCAGCGTGACCGGAGCAGCGCGGGGCGGCCCGCTCGAGCGCTGCAGCGCGCGCGGCAGCGTCAGGGCCGCCTGCGCCGACAGCAGCAGCCGCAGCGCCGGCGGCTGCGAGGCGGCGGCCACGGCACAGGCCGGCTCCACCTCACGCAGCGGGGCCACCTCCGGCACGCGGTTACGTCCGCACTGCTCGCAGGCACCGGTGGCGATGCCCTGCCAGTGCGCGCGCCGCCGCGCGGCGGCCGCCGCGTCCAGCTGCACCACACTGTAGCGGCTGGTGAGCGGCACGATGGCGGCAACGCCCAGCTCGGTGGCCTTCTGCACGATCCAGTCCATGCGCTCGCCGCGCGCGAGGCATTGCAGCAGCGTGACCGCCAGCGGTGCCTCGCGCTCCACGGCGCAGTGCTCCCCGACCTCGACCTGTACCGTGGCGCGCCCGCCGGAGCGCCCGTCCGGCGGCGCATCGGGCTCGAGCAGCCGCGCCGGGAATTCCCCGCCGCGGCCATCGAACAGCGTCAGGGCCGCGCCCGCACGCAGCCGCAGCACGCGCGTGACGTGCAGGGCGGCGGCCTCGGGCAGCGCGACGACGCTGCCGGCCGCGAGCGCGGCGGGCACGAAGCAGCGCGTCAGGCGCATGCCACCTCGATGGCCTGCGCCGCGACATCGACCATGAAATCGATCTCCTCCGGGGTGATGACATACGGCGGCATGAAGTACACGACCTCGCCGAGGGGGCGCAGCAGCACCCCGCGCGCCAGTGCCTCGCGATGCACCGTCCAGCCGCGCCGCTCCTGCCAGGGCCACGGCGTGCGCGTGGCGCGCTCGCGCACCAGCTCGACGGCGGCGATCAAGCCGGTCTGGCGCACCTCGGAGACATGCGGATGCCCGGCGAGCGGCGCCAGGCGCGCGGCCAGGTGCGCCGCCAGGCGGCGATTGTCCTCGATCACCGGCGTGGTGGCGAAGATCCGCAGCGTCGCGCGCGCCGCGGCGCAGGCGAGCGCATTACCGGTGTAGCTGTGCGAATGCAGGAACGCGCGCTGCGCGCAGTATTCGGCGTAGAACGCCTCATAGATGCGCTCGCCGGCGAGCACCACCGACAGCGGCAGGTAGCCGCCGGTCAGACCCTTGGACAGACACAGCAGGTCCGGCGTGATGCCGGCCTGCTCGCAGGCGAACAGCGTGCCGGTGCGGCCGAAGCCCACCGCGATCTCATCGGCGATCAGATGCACCTGATAGCGGTCGCAGGCCTCGCGCAGCAGCGACAGATACACCGGATCGTACATGCGCATCTGGCCGGCGCACTGTACCAGCGGCTCGACGATCACCGCGGCGATCTCGTCGGCGTGACGCTCGAGCACCGCGCGCATGTCCTCGAAGCGCCGGCGCGAGTGCTCGGCCCAGCTCTCGCCGCGCTCGCGCTCGTAGCAGTCGGGCGAGGGTACCGTCAGCACGTCCATCAGCAGCGGAGCGTACACACGTTTGTAGAGCTCGACGTTGCCGACCGCCAGCGCGCCGAGCGTCTCGCCGTGGTAGCTGTTGGCCAGCGTGACGAAGCGGCGCTTGCGCGGCCGCGAGCAGTTCTGCCAGTAGTGAAAGCTCATCTTCAGCGCGACTTCCACGGCCGCCGAGCCGTTGTCGGCGAAAAAGCAGCGCGTCAGCCCCGCGGGCGCGATGCGCACCAGCTCCTCGGCGAGCGCCACCGCGGGCTCGTGCGTGACCGCCGCGAGCAGCACGTGCTCGCATTGCTGCAGCTGCGCGGCGACGGCGGCGCTGATCTGCGCATGACAGTGGCCGAACAGGTTGACCCACCAGGAGCTGATGGCGTCCAGGTAGCGCCGACCCTCGTAGTCCTCGAGCCAGCATCCCCGGGCGCGGCGCACCGGCAGGGGGGGCAGGCGCTCGTGATCCTGCATCTGCGTACAGGGGTGCCAGACGTGCGCAAGGTCGCGCGCCACGAGCTCGGCGTTGCTCATGACCGGCGCGCAAGCGGAGCTGGGCGCGGGTGCGGGTGCGGGCGCGGGCGCGAGTTCGGGCAGCGACGCAGGGGCGCTGTCGTCCGCGACGTGGTCGGCTGTGGACATGCGCGCATTTTGGCATCATGGCGCCCGCCCATGCACCGCGCAGCCCCAGCCCCTGCGACGACGCTCGTGGTCGATCCGACCAGCGGGCTGCTGCTCGACGCCCCGCAGGTGCTCTCGCCCCACCGGGATGCGCGTCCGAGCGGCGTGCTGCCCGAGCTCATCGTCGTGCACGGCATCAGCCTGCCGCCCGGGGAATTCGGTGGTCCCTGGATCGACCGATTGTTCTGCGGCGAGCTGCCGCCCGCGGCGCACCCGAGCTTCGCATCGATCGCCGCGCTGCGTGTCTCGGCGCACGTACTCATCCGGCGGGACGGGACGATCATCCAGTATGTGCCGTTCGGCGAGCGCGCCTGGCATGCCGGCCAGTCCAGTTACGCGGGCCGAGCCGCCTGCAACGATTTCTCCATCGGCATCGAGCTCGAGGGCAGCGATGCGACGCCCTATGCCGATGCGCAGTACGCGGCGCTGGCGGGGCTCATCCCGGCGCTGTGCGCGGCCTATCCCTCCCTGTCGTGCGAGCGCATCGCCGGCCACAGCGACATCGCGCCGGGCCGCAAGAGCGATCCGGGAGCGGCGTTCGACTGGCCGCGCCTGCGCGCCCTGCTGCAGCCGTCAAAGACCTCCGACCAGCGTCTCTGACAGGTACACCACCATGGCGATTCCGAGGATCACCATGAGCGCGGCCAGCACCAGATCGGCCCTGGCGCCGCCCCGCTGCCGCTCCGGGCTGTCGATGGCCTGTCCGGTGCGGATGAAGCGGATCGCCGCGACGATCACCATCGCCGTTCCGGCGACGATCAGCGTCAGGCCGGCGAGATTGCCGAAGCCCCCGGCGCGCAGGACCATCGGGTGGGCGCCGCCCGTCGCCACCGACTGTGCAGCGAGCCTCAGGAAGAGATTGAATCTCGCCACCAGAAAGCCGAACGCCATGACCGCGATCGCCGTGCGCACCCAGGCGAGGAAGGTGCGTTCATTGGCCGCATGATCGGAAAAATTCTGGATCACGACACCACCTATGCTTCGGGGCGGCGCTGCGCGACGGCGCTCATCTTAATGCAGCCCCCGTTGCGAGCGCGCAGTGCGCCACCGCCAGAGGGTCTCGAATGTACATTCCCGAGCACTTCCGCGAAGCGGATCCCGAGAGACTGCAGGGACTGATCCGGCGCCATTCCCTGGCGGTCCTGGTCGCAAACGTCGAGGGCGTGCTGGTCGCCGAGCATCTGCCCCTGCAGCTCGCCGTCGATGCGGATGGCGGCCGGCGCCTGCGAGGCCACGTGGCCCGTGGCAACCCGCTGTGGCGGCGGCTGCCCGCGGGCAGTCCCGTGCTGGCGATATTCCACGGCGCCGAGCACTACATCTCCCCGTCCTGGTACGCGAGCAAGGCGCAGCACGGCCGGGTCGTGCCGACCTGGAATTACGCGGCGGTCCACGCCAGCGGCTCGATCCGCTTCATCGAGGAGCCCGCATGGCTTCTCAGCCTGGTCGGGTCACTGACCGATGAGCACGAGCTGCAGCGCACGCCGCGCTGGCGGGTCTCCGACGCTCCGGGCGAGTATACGGCCGCGATGCTGCGCGCCATCGTCGGGCTCGAGATCGAGGTGGGCGCCCTGGTCGGCAAGTTCAAGTCGAGTCAGAACCGCTCCCCCGCCGATCGCGCCGGGGTCATGCGCGCGCTGCGCGCGGAGGGCGTGGCAGAGGAGGCCCTGGGAGAGCTGGTGCGCGACCCGGGTGACTAGGGCTTGTTGGCCCTCCTGCCGTGCGCTCAGCCGCGCCCGCCGGGCTCGTGCTGCCAGAGCTGCTCGCGGCCGCCGGTCGCGCGGGCGTACCGGCGCGCCAGGACGAACAGGAAATCGGATAGGCGGTTCAGATAGCGCAGCGCCGGGCCCGAGACTGCCGCGGACGCGGGGCCGGCCGCGGCTCTGCGATTCGTGGTGCGCACCAGCGCCCAGCAGCGCCGCTCCGCCCGCCGGCAGATGGCGCGCGCCAGATGGCACGCTGCCGCAGCCGGGCCGCCGCCCGGCAGCACGAATTCCTTGAGCGGCGGCAGCTGCGCGTTGAGCTGCTCGAGCCGATGCTCCAGCCGCTCGACGGCAGGGTCGTCGATGATCGAGAGCCCCGGCACGGCCAGCTCGGCGCCCAGGTCGAAGAGGCGCTGCTGGATCTCCAGGAGCCAGTCGCGTGGCGGTGCGCCGGCGGTAGATGGCGTGCCTGCGACCTCGGACGGCGGCGCAGCGGGCGACGCAGCGGGTGGCACACCGGGCGGCGCGGCGGGCGGCACACCGGGCGGCGCGTCGTGCGCTGCATCGCGCACTGCATCGGGCTGCGCCAGCAGGACACCGAGTGCGCTGTTGAGCTCATCGATCGTGCCCATGGCCTCGATGCGCGCCGAATCCTTGGGCACCCGCGTGCCGTCACCGAGGCCGGTGGTGCCGTCGTCGCCGGTACGGGTGACGATCTTCGAGAGCCGCGGACTCATGGGTTGCCTCCGGGACGTCGTGGCCGCGGCAGGCGCCGGCGCACCAGGGGTTGGCGCATCGGGCGCTGGCGCACCGGGCGCACGGTCCCGCTACAGCTTGACACGTAGGCCGCCGTAGAAGCCGCGGCCCAGGGGGCGATAGCCGTAGGCCGGCTGCGCCTGGTCGTTGAAGAGATTTTCGACGCGGCCGAAGATCTGGATCCACCGGCCCAACGGGTAGGTGCCGAACAGATCGACGCTCTCGGCGGGCGCGAGCGGTATGGAATTGGCGGCGTCATCGAAGCGCGCTCCCTGGTAGACGTAGGTGGCGCCGAAGGAGGCGCCGGCCGTGCCGGTCCAGGTCAGGCCGGCGTTGTACAGCACGTGCGGGCGGCGCGCGAGCCTCAGGCCCGTGAGCTCGTCGATGGCCTGCATGTTCGTATAGCTTCCCCACACGCTGAGGCTCTGCGTCAGGTGCGCCGCGAGGTCGCTCTCCACGCCGCGGTCGCTCGAGCGGCCGACGTTGTAATAGTAACCGTACGGGCGCAGGAGGCAGCCCGGGTCCGCGCTCGAGCAATCATCGAACTCGATCTCGTTCTGCTCGTCGCGGCTGAAGTACACCGCCGACACCCGCACGCGTCCGCGCTCGAGCAGGTGATCGAATCCCGCCTCCCACCCGTCGGCGGTCTCGGGTCGCAGCCCCGCGACCGGATTGGAGTACTGCGAGAACAGCTCGTAGAGCGTCGGTGCCTTGAACCCCTGGCCATAGTTGCCGCGCAGCACGGTGGCGCCGTCGGGCAGCTGCCAGTCGCCCGCGACCTTCAGGGAGGTGTGACCGCCGAACTGCTGGTCCTGGTCGCGGCGCGCGCCGAGCGTCAGGGTCATCTGCCGCGCGATCGCGGAGCGCTGAGCGAACGTCGTCTGCCACTGGGCGTAGTAGCTGGTCAGCCGGTCACGTCCCGTCGTCGGCAGGTCGGCGGGGTCGGGCAGCGAGTCGGTGTCCAGGGTGCTCAGCTCGCTCTCCGAGCCATAGGTGAATACATTCGCCGCGTTGGCCTGGATCACGCCCTGATACTCCCAGCGCGTGGCTCCGCCCTCGGCGTAGAAATTCTCCGCCGGCGTGTACGCGTACGTCACCGGGTCGTAGAGGCCGTATTCGCGCCGGTCGCTGTCGCTGCCGATCAGCGCCAGGCGCTGCGTGATGCGCCCATCGAGCCAGGAGCCGTTCAGGCCGGCGTAGCCGGCCTCCAGGCGGTCGCGCGCGTATTCGGGGGTCGGCTGCAGCGTGTAATCGGGCGGTGGGTAGCCCGGGATGCCGTAGCGCGCCTCGTTGTAGAAGCCGCGCAGGTCGAGGCTGATGCCGTCGCCCGCCTGCAGGCGCGTGTTCAGCGTCGCGGCGAGGTCATGATCGGCGTCGGGCTCGACGTCGGGCGGGGCGTCCGCCGCGGCCGACACCCCGCCCGTGGCGTACTCGTTCACGCCCGCGCCATACTCGAGGGGCCCGGCGGTGCCGTGCGCTGCGCCATTGACGCGCCAGGTGCCGTAGCTGCCGCCCTGGGCGTCCACCTGCGCGGCGAAGGGCTGCGTGCCGCCGCGCTGGGTGATGATGTTCACGATGCCGCCCATCGCATCGCTGCCGTAGAGCGTCGACTGTGGGCCGCGCAGCACTTCGATGCGCTCGATGTCGTTGACGAACAGATCGCCGAGCACGGCTTCGCCGTCGGTGGTACTCGGATCGTTGATGCGTTCGCCGTCGATGAGTACCAGGGTCTCCCCCGGGTCGGCGCCACGGATGAACACGCTGGTGTCCTGCCCGGGTCCGCCGCTGCGCGTGACGCTGAGGCCCGGCACCTGCGCGAGCGCGTCGCTGACCACCAGGATCTGCTGGGTCGCGAGGTCCGCGCCGCCGATCACCGATACGGAGCTGCCGGTCTCATCCAGCGGCTGGGCGCTGCGCGTCGCGGTGACGACGACCTCCTGCAGGTCGGTGTCGGTCTCGGAGCCGGCGCTGGTGCCGGACGCCACCGCGGCCTCCTCGGGCGCCGCGGGCGCCGCGCCGGGGCCGTTCTGGGCGCGGGCCACCGGTGCCGCGACCAGCGGTGCCAGCAGCGCCGCGGCGATGCAGCCTGCGGCGGCGGGGGCCGCCCGGGTCCGTGAAAACGAGGCGGCGGTGAGACGCGTCACCGCGCGACGGTGGGATCGCATTGTTCGGCCTTTCCATGCACGCCCGCATGGGTCGGAGTCATCCCGTCAGGCCGGTCTCCGGGCTTGCGAACCTGGCCACGCCGCGCGGCGCCGCGACCGCCGCCCAGTGGGCGGGGCGGGCGCAGGGCGCGCGCGGGTGGCCGGCTGCATCGCCTTCCCATGCCGTCGCCGGCACAGTGGCTCATGAGCACAGCGGCTCGTGATGCAGTGTGGTATCGCCTACCGTTGCGGGGGCAGCGCCGGAATGGCGCGAACGGCGTGAGTCTCGCGTGGCTCGCGAGCCGCATGCGTTCTGCGCGTCACCGGCTTCCCGAGCGCCTGACAGGTGCGGGCACTGTAGGGGCGCACGCGGCGTGCGTCAATGCGCGCGAGCGCCCGAGCACCCGAGCGTGCACGTGCGCGCGCGCCGGTGAGGCTGCGGGTTGACGCGCACGCGCGAATCGAGCACATAGGACGTGTTCGTCCCGGACATTCGCAGGAGCCGGCGGCGCGGGGCGCCGGAGGCAGCATGGCATCGAAAGAACTGCAGGCGGCGCTGGATGCGGCGCGGGCCGCCGCCGAGATCCTTCAGTCGCTCTACCGACGCAATCTTGCCGTCACGCTCAAGGCCGACCGCTCACCGGTCACGGAGGCGGACGTGCGCGCCGAGGAGGCGATCCGCGAGGTGCTGCGGGCGCGCTTTCCGGATTACGGCTTCTATGGCGAGGAAGGCGGACAACACGCGATGCACGCGCAGAGTGTCTGGCTGGTCGATCCGCTGGACGGCACCAAGTCGTTCGTGCGCGATTGCCCGTTCTTTTCCACGCAGATCGCGCTGCTGCGCTCGGGACGGCCGGTGCTTGGCGTGTCGTGCGCCCCGGTGTACGGGGAGACCGCCTGGGCCGAGAGCGGCGGCGGCGCCTTTCTCGACGGGCAGCCGATGCGCGTCAGCAGCGTGGCCGACGTCGGTGCGGCGATTCTGTCCACCGGCAACCTCAGAAGCCTCGCCGCCTCGGCGGGCGACTGGACCCGCTTCGGGCGGCTCGTCGGGCGCGTCAACCGACTGCGCGGATACGGTGACTTCCTGCATTATCACCTGCTCGCGCGCGGCTCGCTCGATGCGGTGATCGAGTCGGACGTCAACATCCTGGACATCGCCGCACTGACGGTGATCGTTCGCGAGGCCGGTGGGGTCTTCACCGATCTGGCGGGCCGCGCGGTGGGCCTGCACACGACCAGTGTGCTGGCCGCGAACGCCGCGCTGCACGCACCGCTGCTGCAGACGATGACGGCATAGCCCGTGAGCCGGCGGCGCGGACCGCCGCGCTCAAGGCTGCAGGCGTGTCGCCCGCCAGGGACCGGTGTCGAAGAGGGTGGCGCCGGCGGCCCCGGCGGCGCCGGTGGCCCCGGCGGAGGCATCCGTTCCCACCCGGGAGAGCGTGCGCTGCCAGCGCGCGCGGTCGTGCAGACGCGCGGCGCCCGCAACCCACAGCTCCACGGCCTCGATCCACAGCTGATAGCCTCCCCAGTACGGGGGGCGCTCGATGGACACACCGGGGTCGGGCGGGACGGCATCGGCATCGGCATCGGCACGGACGTCGACGTCGACGTCGACCTCGAACGGCTGGGGCGCACCGAAGCGGCGAGCCGTATCCTGCAGGGTGCGCTCGAGCTCGGCGCGCGAGCCGACCGGCTCGCTCTGACGCGAGGCCCACGCGCTGAGCCGGCTCTGCCAGGGGCGCGAGGCAAAATAGGCGTCGCTCTCGGTCTGCGCGCAGCGTGCCACACACCCCTCGAGGCGCACCTGGCGGCCGAGCCGATCCCAATGCATCACTGCCGCCGCGCGCGGATTGGCCTGCAGGTCCCGGCCCTTGACCGACAGGTAGTTGGTGAAGAACGTGACGTACCCGGGCAGCACGCGCAGCTCCTTGCACAGCACGACCCGCGCGTGCGGTCGGCCGGCGGCGTCGGCGGTGGCGAGCACCATGGCGTTCGGATTGGGCGTAAGGCCCGCAGCGCCGGCCTCGTCGAGCCAGCGAGCCAGCAGCTCGAGCGGCTCGAGCGGCAGCGGCTCGGGCAGCAGCTCATTCGGGGTCATACCGGCATGGTAGCGGCATCACGCGGTGCGCGCATGCAGCACCTATACTAGTAGGGGGCCCCTCCGGACGACGACGGGGCCGCCGCGGGAGCGGCCGGTGACCCGGAATGGGCTCTTACACCCCGACGACGGCCGAGGGCCGCGCAGGACCTGTGTGACTCTGGATGAATTACGCCGCCAGCTCGACGGGCTGGATCGACAGCTGCTGCAGATCATCGCCGAACGGCAGCTCACGAGTCGCGAGATCGCGCGCGTGAAGCGCTCCACCGGCTACCCGACGCGCGACTATCGCCGCGAGCGCGAGGTGATACTCGGGGCGCGCGAGGAGGCCGGTGCGCTCGGGGTTTCCCCGGACGTGGCCGAGGCGATCATGCGACTGCTGATCCGCTCCTCGCTGACGACCCAGGAGCAGGCGAGCGTCGCCGCTCATGGCTCAGGCAGCGGGCGGCGGGCGCTGGTCATCGGTGGCGCCGGCAAGATGGGAGCGTGGTTCGTACAGTTTCTGGGCTCTCAGGGCTTCCAGGTGCAGGTGGCTGACCCGGCCGCCGCGGGGGCGGCCGGCGCGGCGGTGGCAGGGCCTGGAGCCGCCTCGCCTGCGGCCGCCGCGGCGCTGAGGCCCGGGGCGCCGGCGGACACGGCCCGCAGCGACCCCATCGCCGACTGGCGCGACAGCGATCTGACCCATGATTTCATCGTGGTCGCCGCACCGCTCGGGGCCACGAACCAGATCCTTCGGCAGCTGGCCGAGCGCCGGCCCGCCGGCGTGGTGCTCGATCTGGGCTCGCTGAAAACGCCGCTGCGCGCGGGGCTCACGGCGCTGCAGGCCGCCGGGGTCGCGGTGACCTCGCTGCACCCGATGTTCGGGCCCGACACCGAGCTGCTCTCCGGCCGGCACGTGATCTTCATCGATCTCGGACATGCCGAGGCGCTGGCGCGTGCCCGCGCATTGTTCGCGCCCACCATGGCCGAGCAGGTCGTCATGCAGCTCGACGAGCACGACCGGCTGATCGCCTACGTCCTCGGGCTGTCACATGCGCTCAACATCGCGTTTTTTACGGCCCTGGCGCAAAGCGGCGCGGCCGCGCCGCGGCTGCTGGAGCTGTCGAGCACCACCTTCGACGCGCAATTCGATATCGCGGCCAAGGTGGCCGAGGAGAGCCCCGAGCTCTACTACGAGATTCAGCAGCTCAACGAGTTCGGGGCCGAGTCGCTCGAGGCGCTCGCGCAGGCGGTGCAGGCGGTGCGCGGCGCGGTGCTGCATTCCGACCAGGCGGCTTTCACAGCTCTGATGCGCGCCGGCTGGGAATATGTGCAGGGGCGGCGCGATGTCGCCGCCCGCCGGGCCTGACGGCCGGACGGCACCCGGCGGGGCCCGGATGACCCGGCCGGCCCGGATGCTGCACTTCCCCGGGTAGGCCGGGTGCCGGCCGTGCCCCGCGCGCTTGAGCCCCCAACGGCGCGGGAGTAAAAGTCATCTTCACATGCAGGACGTCATCGACCGCGACGGCTATCGGATCAATATCGGCATCGTTCTGATGGGACCGGATGGCCGGCTGTTCCTCGGCCGCCGCGCGCGCGGGCGGGGCGGCTGGCAGTTCCCCCAGGGTGGGGTCGGCAGCGGCGAGACGCTGGAGCAATCGCTGTTCCGCGAGCTGCGCGAGGAGATCGGACTCGGGGCCGAGGATGTGCAGGTCATGGGTCGCACCCGCGAGTGGCTGCGCTACAGACTGCCGGCCCGCTTCGTGCGTCGCGACATGCACCCGCTGTGCCTGGGACAGAAGCAGCACTGGTTTCTGCTCAGGCTGCGCCCCCGAGCCGCGGCGTTCCGCTTTGACGCAACGCAGCAGCCAGAGTTCGATCACTGGCGCTGGGTCGAGTACTGGGAGCCGGTGCGGGAGGTGGTGTACTTCAAGCGCGCGGTGTATCGCCAGGTCCTGCAGGAGTTCGGCCCGGTGGCATTCCCGGGCGGACTGCCGCCCTTGCGGCCATGGATGAGATCCCCCGCCGCCTGATCGTACGCGCGCAGCCTTCGGCGCAGCGCTGGCTGGCCGCCGCCATGGCGCTGGTGCTGATGGGCGTGGCGCTCTACCTCGCGTTCGAAGGGGGACGCTACGTCGCCGGCTATGACGCCATGCAGGCAGCCACTGAGCGCTCTGCGCTGCAACGCAAGATCGATCAGCTGCAGTCCGCCCAGCATGGCCTGCAGGTACAGCTGGCCGCGGCCCAGGAAGCGCAGGTCTCGGATATTCGCGAGCGCTCGGAGGTGGCGCGCGCCATCGGTGAGCTGCAGGCGCAAGTGGAGCGCCAGCAGCAGGACGTGCAGTTCTACCGGGGTCTGCTCGCCCCACAGCTCGGACAGCAGCCGGACGTCGCCGTCCGGGTGCAGCAGTTTCATATCAACGCCACGAGCGCGGCGCAGCAGTACCTGCTGCGCTTCACGTTGAACCGCATCGTGCAGCCGGAACGCAGCGTGGATGGGACGCTGGCGATCACGGTGGACGGCTCGCAGGCCGGCATGCCCGCGACCCTGGATCTGGCCAGTCTCGCCGGGGGCAAGCAGGAGCTCCCGTTCAATTTCCGCTATTACGCCGATATCGAGCAGCCGATCACGCTGCCGGCAGCCTTCAAGCCCGATTCTGTGACGATCGAGGTACGGCCGGCGGGCAAGAGCATGGCACCCTACCGCCAGACCTTCATCTGGGAGGTCGATCCCATCTGACTCGCAGCGCCAGCCGGGGGTGAGCATGTTCAAGCGGCGTAACAGGCACGACGGCGTCGGCCGCATCGACACGCTGATCGGGCGCAACGTGAGCATCCAGGGCGATATCGATTTCTCGGGTGGCCTGCACCTGGACGGCCGTGTCGCCGGCAGCGTGCGCGCGGCTTCCGCGGGCGCGGTGTCGATCAGTGAGCACGGTGTCATCGAGGGTTCGGTCGCCGCATCGCAGGTGGTGCTCAACGGCCGCGTCAGCGGCGATATCTTCGGGCACGAGCGCGTGGTCCTGGGCAGCAAGGCCAAGGTGCAGGGTAACGTGCACTATGGCGTCATCGAGATGGCCCTCGGTGCCGAGATCAGCGGCAAGCTCGTGCCGCGAGGCGGCGGCGGCAGCAGCAGCGGCAGCAGCGCCCGCGCCGACGACACCGCGTACGCAGAGACCGCGGGGCCCGGCGAGGGGCAACCGCAGGACAGCGCGGCGGCGTAGGTCGGCCGTGAGCCGCCGCCGGAGCGCAAATCCTGAGGCCGCGACGCCGGTCTTTGACGCTCCGCGGATCGCCCCCTAAACTGGACGCATGACTGAAACAGCGACCCCCCCGGCCGCGCGCGAGGCAAGCCCCGCGGCGCACCCGGATGACAGCGCGGCGTCGGATGCCGCCGCCGAGGCCGGCGGCGGCGAGCCGCTGCTGGTGTTCACGGACGCGGCGGCCCGCAAGGTCGGCGATCTCATCGCCGGGGAGGGCAACCCCAACCTGATGCTGCGCGTGTTCGTGCAGGGCGGGGGCTGCTCCGGGCTGCAATACGGCTTCGAGTTCGACGAGCAGATCCAGGACGGGGATACCTGCATCGAGAACCAGGGTGTGAAGCTGCTGGTCGATCCGATGAGCTCCCAGTATCTCGGGGGTGCGGAGATCGACTATCGCGAGGGCCTCGAGGGTGCGCAGTTCGTGATCCGCAATCCCAACGCGCAGACCTCGTGCGGCTGCGGCTCGTCCTTCAACGTCTGACGGTCCTGCGACGCGCGGTTAGCGTCCGAGCCCCCAGCCCGTAAGGCGCGGCGCATGACCCCGCCCGCCGTGTCCGAGGTCATCGCAGCCGTCGACCTCGGCTCCAACAGTTTTCACATGGTGGTCGCGCGCTACTCGCACGGCCAGCTGGTCATCGTCGACCGGTTGCGCGAGATGGTGCGCCTCGCCGCCGGCGTGGGCGAGGACGGACGGCTGGACAAGCAGGTCGCGGCGCGGGCGCTCGCGTGTCTGCAGCGCTTCGGGCAGCGCCTGCGCGATATGCACGCCCGCGATGTGCGCGTGGTCGGCACCAATGCGCTGCGCATCGCGCGGCGCAAGCAGGCGTTCCTGGAGCGCGCGCGCGCGGCGCTCGGCTTTCCGATCGAGATCGTCTCCGGCATCGAGGAGGCGCGCCTGATCTACTCGGGCGTCGCTCACAACCTGCCGAGCGAGCCCGGTCGGCGGCTGGTGATCGACATCGGCGGGGGCAGCACCGAGCTGATCATCGGCGAGCGGCACGAGCCGCTGCAGCTCGAGAGCCTGCAGATGGGCTGTGTGTCGATGAGCCAGCGCTTCTTCGCGGATGGGCGGCTGTCGGCCAAGCGCTTCGAGCGCGCCCGCCTGGCCGCGCGCCTGGAGCTCGAGCCGATCCAGGCGGTGTTCCTGCGCAGCGGCTGGGAGCGCGCCGTGGGCAGCTCCGGCAGCGTGCGCTCGATCGCCGAGAGCCTGCGCGAGCTCGATCCGGCCGGCGGCGGACATATCACCCCCGCGGGGCTCGAGCGACTGCTGGAGCGGCTGGTGCGCGCCGAACACGTGCGCAGCCTGCCACTGGCGGCGGTCGCCGACGAGCGCCGACCGGTATTCCCCGGCGGGGTGGTGGTGCTCACCGAGGTCGTGCAGATGCTCGGCATCGAGCAGATGCGCTTCGCGGAAGGGGCGCTGCGCGACGGGCTGCTGTACGACATGATCGGGCGCATGACGCGCTCGGACGCGCGCGAGCGTACGGTCGGATCGATGCAGCGGCGCTATCACGTCGACGCGGAGCAGGCCGAGCGCATCGAGAGCACCGCGGTGCAGTTCCTGTCGCAGACGCGCGCGGCCTGGGGCCTGCAGGACCCGCTCGCCGAGCTGGCGCTGCGCTGGGCGGCGCGGCTGCACGAGATCGGGCTCGACGTCGCGCACAACGGCTATCACCGCCATGGCGCCTACCTGCTCGACAACGCCGACATGCCCGGCTTCGCGCGCGAGGAACAGCACCTGGTCGCGCGGCTGGTCGGCAACCACCGCCGCAAGCTCGCGCTCGAGCATCTCGAGGACCTGATTCCCCCGTGGGACCGGCTGGCGATCTACCTTATCGTGCTGCTGCGCCTGGCGGTGCTGCTGCACCGCGGGCGCGGGCCCGCCGCGCTCGCGCCGATCGAGCTGCGGGCGCGCGCCCGCACGCTGGAGATGCGCTTCCCGGCGCGCTGGCTGCGCGAGCATCCGCTCACGGCCGCCGACCTTGCACAGGAGATCGATTACCTGCGGGCGCAGCGGCTGCGGCTGCGGGTGCTCGAGGGCGGGCGCGGCAGCGCCTGAGGCACGACTCGAACACGCGCGAGGCAACACACTCACGGTAGGGTTCGGAGTCCTTCGGGCAGATACATCTGATCTATCTACCCGAAGGACTCCGAACCCCACCGTGGACTGCCGCCCACGGCGTGTTCGGACCGTAGCTGAGCTGCGGCTGCGGCCGCGCCCGACTACGGCGCCGGCGGGCCCGCGTAGCGTTCGAGCAGGGCCTGCTGCGCATCGTAGGCGTGCGCCTCATCGCGCGGCTGCAGGCGGCGGTAGGCGCCGTCGGGCTGCAGCTCCCAGGCGTTCATGTTGTCGGCGAGGTAGGTCTCGAGGTCCGCGAGGATGCGCTTGCGCTGCTTCGGATCCAGCACCGGGAAGGCGATCTCGACGCGGCGGAAGAAATTGCGCTCCATCCAGTCGGCGCTGGAGAGGTACAGCTCGCGCGCGCCGGCATTCTCGAACCAATAGACGCGCGAATGCTCCAGGAAGCGCCCGACGATGGAGCATACCGTGATGTTGTCGGAGATGCCGGGGACGCCGGGGCGCAGCGCGCACACGCCGCGCACGATCAGCTGGATGCGCACGCCCGCCTGCGAGGCACGGTACAGGCTCTCGATGGTCTGCGGATCGACCAGCGCGTTGAGCTTGACGACGATGCGCGCGGGACGCGCGGCGCGCGCGTGTTCCGCCTCGCGCTCGATGAGCCGCTGCACGGCCTCGTGCAGATGGAACGGCGACTGCAGCAGACGCTGCAGCTTGGTGGTGCGCGTGAGGCTGGTGAGCTGCAGGAAGATCTCGTGCAGATCGCTGCCGATACCCTCATCGCAGGTGAACAATCCGTAGTCCGTGTACGTGCGCGCAGTGCGTGGATGGTAGTTGCCGGTGCCCAGGTGGCAGTAACGGCGGATGCCGTCAGGCTCGCGGCGCACGATCAGGGTCATCTTGGCGTGCGTCTTGTAGCCCACCACGCCATACATGACGTGCGCGCCGGCTTCCTGCAGCGAGTTGGACAGCTCGATATTGGCCTCCTCGTCGAAGCGCGCGCGCAGCTCGATGATGACGGTGACGTCCTTGCCGGCGAGCGACGCGGCGATCAGCGCATCGACGATCGGGGACTGGTTGCCCGTGCGGTACAGCGTCTGCTTGATCGCCAGCACGTTCGGATCGGCTGCGGCCTGGCGCAGCAGGTCCATCACCGGGCCGAAGCTGCGATACGGATGATGCAGCAGCACGTCGCGCTGGCGGATCACGGCGAACAGATCCGTGGCGCCCACCAACCGCGCGGGCAGTCCGGGAGTGAAGGGAGGATATTTGAGGTCCGGGCGTTGCGCGAGGTCGTAGATCGCCGACAGGCGGTTGAGGTTCACGGGGCCCGGCACGCGGTAGCTGTCCAGCGGCCCGAGCGCGAACTGGTGCAGCAGGAACTCGACCACCTCGGGCGGGCAGTTGGCCGCGGTTTCCAGGCGCACCGCCGCGCCGTAGCGACGCTGCGCGAGCTCGCCCTCGAGCGCGCGGCGCAGGTCGTCGACCTCCTCGTCGTCGACGAACAGGTCACTGTTGCGGGTGACGCGGAACTGGTAGACCCCGAGCACCTGCACGCCGTCGAACAGCTGCCCGACGAACGCCTCGACGATGGTGGACAGGGCCACGAAGCGCGTGCCGGCGCCTTCCGGCAGCGCCACGATGCGCGGCAGCGAGCGCGGCGCCTGCACGATCGCCAGATCGCTGTCGCGCCCATAGGCGTCCTTGCCCGAGAGGCGCACGATGAAATTCAGGCTCTTGTTCTGGATGCGCGGAAACGGTCGCGCCGGATCCAGTCCCAGCGGGCTCAATACCGGCTCGACCTCCACGGCGAAGTGATGCTCGACCCAGGCGCGCGTGGCCGCGTCCCAGTCCTCGGCGCCGAGCACCTCGATGCCGGCCGCAGCCAGGCCGGGCAGCAGCACTTCGTTCAGGCACGCATACTGATCGTGCATCAGACGCGTGCTCCGCTCGTGGATCGCGTCGAGCTGATCGGTGATCGACAGACCGTCGGCGCCCACCTGCGTGCCGCCCAGCTCGAGCAGCTGCTTCAGTCCCGCGACCCGGATCTCGAAGAACTCGTCGAGATTGCTCGAGCAGATGCACAGGAAGCGCAGCCGCTCGAGCAGCGGTACGCGCGGGTCGAGCGCCTGCGCGAGCACGCGCTGATTGAACTCGAGCGCCGAGAGCTCCGGATTGATGAAGTTGGCCGGGGCGCGCAGCGCCGCCTGGCTCACAGCGGCAGCTGCTGGCGGGGCGCTCGCCGCGACGGCGCCGGTGGCTGCGCTGAGCGCCGTGCCGGTCACGGCAGCGCCGCTGATGGCCGCGCCCCTGACCGCCGGGACACCGACCGCCGGGACACCGACCGCCGCGCCGGCGGCCGGGGCGCTGGCGGGCAGGCCGGCCTTGACGGCCGCGCCGACGCTGTCGCCGATGCGACGGCGGGGATGGGGCGTGCTCAAGACGCTGCACCCCGGTGGAGGACGCCGGGCGGCGCCGGATCAGTGGCATACATGCTGGTCCCCGACATCAGGCGTGGGTAGAGCCGCATCGACCCTAATGACCGCCGGGTCGCGGGTCAACGGCACGCTCGGCGGTTCGCACATTATGGCGCCGCGATGACGCGACCGTGACACGGGATGCTGCCGAAGGAGCCGTGCGTGGGCCTCGCCCGCCGCGGCCGGCGGTTGCGCGGGTCGAGCACCCCGGTCTGCTAGAGTGACGACCCGCCGGCGTCGTGCCGGGAATGCATCAGGCAGTGACCCATTCCATGAACGCGACGGATGCGTGCGGCGACGGTTCCGCCGATCGTCAGGCCGGACCCGAGGCAGCCGCCGCCGAGGCAGCTGGCGCTGGAGCCGCTGGCGCCGCTGGCGCCGAGGCGGGCAGCGCGGGCGGGGTCAGCGTCGCCGAGCAGATGCTCGAGCTCGCGCGCGGCGCGCAGGATCTGCTGCTGCCCGCGGAGCTCGAACGCAAGCTCGCGCGCGGCCGACCGCTCAAGATCAAGGCGGGCTTCGATCCCACCGCGCCGGATCTGCATCTGGGGCACACGGTGCTGCTCAACAAGATGCGCCAGTTCCAGCAGTTCGGCCACGAGGTGATCTTCCTGATCGGGGATTTCACCGGACTGATCGGCGATCCCAGCGGGCGCAACGCGACGCGGCCGGCGCTGACCCCGGAGCAGGTGCAGGCGAACGCGCGCACCTACGAGCGTCAGGTCTTCAAGATCCTGGACCCCGAGCGTACGCGTGTCGATTTCAACTCCCGCTGGTTCGGCCCGATGTCGGCGGCCGGACTGATCGGCATCGCGGCGCGCCACACGGTCGCGCGCATGCTCGAGCGCGACGATTTCAGCAAACGCTTCAAGTCCGGCCAGCCGATCTCGCTGCATGAGTTCCTGTACCCGCTGGTGCAGGGCTACGACTCGGTCGCGCTGCAGGCGGATGTGGAGCTGGGCGGGACCGACCAGAAGTTCAACCTGCTGGTGGGGCGCGCGCTGCAGGAGCACTACGGGCAGGAGCCGCAGGTGGTGCTGACGATGCCGCTGCTGGAAGGGCTCAACGGCGTGGAGAAGATGTCCAAATCGCTGGATAACTACGTGGCGATCAGCGATGCGCCCGAGCAGATGTTCGGCAAGCTGATGTCCATCTCCGACGAGCTGATGTGGCGATACTTCGAGCTGCTCAGCTTTCGGGGGATGCGCGAGATCGAGGCGCTGCGGCGCGCGGTCAGCGCAGGCCGCAATCCGCGCGATGTGAAGCTCGAGCTGGGGCACGAGATCGTCGCGCGTTTCCACGATGCCGCCGCGGCCGATGCCGCGCGGGCGGGGTTTCTGGCGCGCTTCTCGGCGCGCGCGCTGCCGGCCGATCTGCCACTGTGCACGCTGGCGATCGAAGGCACACATGCGGGGCTGATCGCCGCGCTGGTCGCCACGGGCCTGGCGGGGAGCGGGGCGGAGGCGCGCCGCAAGCTGGCCGAGGGCGCGGTGCGCCTCGACGGTGAGAAGGTGCGGGATGCTGCGGCGCAGCTCGAGGTGGGGTCGAGTTACGTGCTGCAACTCGGGCCGCGCCGCGCCGCCCGCCTGCAGATCACGAAAAAGTGATCTTTTCATAGGCTTGTCATCACCGGAGTGCCCGGCACCCCGGTGCGATGGCCCGGCTCGTTTGACAGGCGCGCTTGCGCCCCTATAATGCGCGCCCTCAACTTCAGCGCACCCCGAAGGCTCCCGGCGGCGGGAAACGGGGCGGTCGACTGACTTGACCATAACCCGAGACAGTCGGCCATCAGCGGGCTATACTTCTCGACCCCCTGCGGGACTCGTGCCCGCGGGCAACGTGGCCTTAGTCGCCGCGCTGCGTTCTTTAAAAATTTGGCAGGTAATTTGTGTGGGGACTCGCGTCGATACGTCCTTTTGGATGCCATTGACCGAGTGACCAAATGTCCAGCGAGGGCCCGGCAACGGGTCCGCCAATGGGCTTTGGATTCACTCATCACTAAGTGCTCAAAGCATTCAAGTGAAGAGTTTGATCCTGGCTCAGATTGAACGCTGGCGGCGTGCCTAACACATGCAAGTCGAGCGGTAACAGGTGTAGCAATACATGCTGACGAGCGGCGAACGGGTGAGTAATGCTTCGGAATCTGCCCAGTAGTGGGGGATAACCAACCGAAAGGTTGGCTAATACCGCATACGTCCTACGGGAGAAAGCGGGGGATCGTAAGACCTCGCGCCATTGGATGAGCCGAAGCCGGATTAGCTAGTTGGTAGGGTAACGGCCTACCAAGGCGACGATCCGTAGCTGGTCTG
>DATJSD010000110.1:0-11495 GCA_035504335.1 Steroidobacteraceae bacterium
GCGATGAACAGCAGGCTCGCCGCCGCATGGATCAGGCGCAGCGGCAGCCGGCGCGAGAACGCGTGACCGAGCAGGATCACCGGTGCGTTGGCGAGCAGCATGCCGAGCGTTGCACCGGCCACGACCGGCACGAGCCGGGCGTAGGCGGCCGCGAGCGCGAGGGTGGCCAGTTGTGTCTTGTCGCCGAGCTCGGCGATGAAAATGGCGATGCCGGCGGCCAGGAATGCACTGTCGCCGCGCGCCGCGCCGGCCTCGGCGGGCGCGCGGTCCGGCTTGAGGGCCCACAGGCCCATGCCGAGCATGCTCGCGCCCACCAGGGCATCCAGCAGCGTGGGGGTGAGGAAGCGCCCGAGATGCTCGCCGACCAGCGCGGCGAGCAGATTGCTCAGGAGGGTCGCGCATGACACGCCGCAGAGGATGGCCCAGGGCCTGCGAAAGCGTGCCGCGAGCACCAGGGCCAGCAGCTGGGTGCGATCGCCCATCTCGGCCACGGCGGCCGTAGACAGGCAGATCAGAAAGGCTGCCAGCATGCGATATCCGCGTAGGGGAAATCCCTATAGTCCGGCCCCCGCGGCGGGGCGTTAGACTGCCGCGCGTCGGTCAGGTGTGCCGTCGTTGCGCGCAGTGGGATGTTGGAGTGGGGAGTGGGGACGCCGGAGTCGATCATGTCCGCCAAGCCGCAAATGGTCAACCATCTTGGCGAGGGCGCTCTGCTGCTGCCGCAGCTGCTGGAGCGGGCGCTGGCGGCCAATGAGCGGCTGAAGCTGTGCTTCACGCTGCTGCAGGCGGCGGAGCGGCATGCGGATCATCAGGAGCCCATCCCGGATCTGGCGGCCGATCTGCGCGCGGCGCAGCTCGATGTCGCGCTGCTGGAGAGCGCGGGCGCGAGCCGGCGCGAGCCGGGCGGCGAGCTGTACCTGCCGGGTGCGCAGCGCATCCGCGAGCGGATCGTCGCGGACCTCGCGGCGATGCTCGCGCCGCTCGAGCCGGCGAAGCTGGCCGAGGCCGAGGCGCTGGCGGCACGCGCGCGGGCGCTGCTGGCGGCGCTGCCCGCCTTCGAGGCGGACCGGGTGCCCGCGGGCCTCATCGCGCGCGTGACCTGCATGCGGCGTCCGCCGCACGCCGCGGGCGCCGATGAGGACAGCCTGCATGCGCTGGTGATGGACCTGCACCGCGCGCTGAACGCGCTGCAGGCGAGCCTCGCCGAGGAGGAGCTCGACGGCGCGCGCGTGTGGCGCATCGCCGCGGCGGATCGGCCGCTGGTGCGGGCGTTCATGTCGGGCGTGAACCGCACCGCGCCGCTGAAATTCTCGCACCCGGGGCTGGGCACCACCGCGACGCGCGCGGGCGGGCGGCTGATCATCCAGAACGACATCGGCGAGAACGAGGCGCACCTGCTGGTGCTGCACGTGGAGGGCATGACGGCGACCCTGACGTACACGGACGTGCACGCGCAGCGGCTCGCCTTCCTGCAGAGCCTGCTCACGGCGTTCCCGATCGAATGGAGCGCGGCGAGCGCACGCACGGCGCCGTTCTCGCCCGCCGGCGACGGCTACTTTCTCACGGTGGGGCGCTTCGAGGCCGCCGATGCCGCGGCGCTCGAGCGCTATCTGGCGTTTTTCGGCTCACGTATCGTCTTCCTGATCGATTGGAACCGCGCGCGCAAGCGCCTGCAGGCGTTCGTGAGCAAGCCGGAAGCGGTGCGGCTGCTCAAATGGGCCGCGGACCGCGACATCGGCCATCGCGGCTTTCTCGAGATCGGCGCCGAGCGGGTGGTCTACGAGGCGATCGAATTCGCGCAGCAGACGCCGCTGCACTTCGGTGAGCGGCTCGATGAGACGCTCGGCCCGGAGGCGGCGTTCAAGTATCTGCAGTTCGTGCTCAACGAGGCGGCCTCGGGCCTGCTGCAGGGCCGCCTGGAGCGCTTCATCCGCGATGAGATCAAGGCCGAGCTTGCGCGGCGCTTGCGCAGCGCGCACGTGAGCCTGCTGACGATCGGGCTGGCGCACGCCGAGCGGGTATTCGACCTGGCGAGCCTGGTGCACGAGGGGATACTGCGCTGCGCGCAGGCGGACGCGCCGGCATTCCTGCAGCGCGCCGCGGCGCGCGCGCGTCGCTGGGAGAGCGACTGCGACGCCATGGTCTCGCGCCTGCGCTCCCTCGCGCGGCGCAATGCCAAGTTCGCGGCCTACGCCGCGCTGATGCACGAGGCTGACGAGGCGGCCGACGGACTCGAGGAAGCGGCCTTCCTCATGACGCATCTGGCCGCGACGGCGGCACCGGCGCAGGTGCTGGAATCCCTCAGGGGTCTCGCCGCGCTGCTGGTGACCGGGGCCCAGGAGTCGGTGCGGATGTTCGAGGCGGCCAGTCACGTGTCGCGCGAGGGCGCCCGCGAGGACCTGCAGGATTTCTTCGCCGCCGCGGATCAGACGGTCGCGATCGAGCACAGCATCGACACGGCCGAGCGCGGCGTGACCGGCACGCTGTTCGCGCACGTGGTCGACGCCCGAACGCTGTTTCTGGTCTCGAGCCTGGCACGGGTGCTGGAGCACGCGGCGGATGCATTCGCACTGACCGCATACAGCCTGCGCGACCACCTGCTCAACGAGGTGGCGAGCGCGTGAGCACGGCGATGAGCGAGCGGCGCAAGCCCCTGTACTTCGTGCTGCCCAGGGTCGCGGTGCCGGAGGACGCCGCCGCGGCGACCATGGGCTCGAAGGCCTTCGAGCTGCTGCGGCTGGCGCGGCTCGGGCTGTCGGTGCCGCCGGCCTTCGTGCTGGGAACCGACCTGTGCCGGCGCTACTTCGAGACCGGCGGATTGCCGCCCGAGACTCGCGAGCTGCTGCTGAGCGGACTGGCGCGTCTGGAGGAGGCCACCGGCCGGCGCTTCGGCGGGGAGCGCCGGCCGCTGCTCGTGTCGGTGCGCTCGGGCGCGGCCGTTTCCATGCCGGGGATGATGGACACGGTGCTCAACGTCGGACTGTGCGAGCACACGCTGCACGGCCTGGTGCGTCTGACCGGCAATCCGCGCCTGGCCCGCGATTGCTATCGCCGCCTGGTGCGCGACTTCATGGGGGTGGTGCACGCGGCCGCCCCGGCGCCCTTCGATGCGCTGCTCGAGCGCGAGTGCGCGCGCGAGGGGGTGTCGGATCCCAGGGAGCTCGACGGCGCATCGCTCGGCCGCATCGCGGAGCAGTCGCTGGAGATCGCCTCGGCACAGGCGGGGCAGCCGTTTCCGCAGGAGCCGATGGAGCAGCTCACGCAGGCCGTGGAGGCGGTGCTGCGCTCCTGGCGCAGCGACAAGGCGCTGCACTACCGCCGGCTGAACGGCATCCCGGAGGAGCCGGGCACGGCCGTGACCGTGCAGATGATGGTGTTCGGCAATGCCGGGAGTGAATCGGGGGCGGGGGTGGGGTTCACGCGCGATCCGGCGACCGGAGCCGGCGGCCTGTATCTGGACTTCCTGTTCAACGGGCAGGGCGAGGACGTGGTGGCGGGGCGTGAGGCTCCCGAGGACGCCGCACAGCTCGATCAGCGCCTGCCGGCGGTGGCCGCGCAGCTGCGGCGATTGCCGCAGACGCTCGAGCGGGAATTCGGCGACATGCAGGATTTCGAGTTCACGGTCGAGAACGGGCGCCTCTACCTGCTGCAGACGCGAGCCGGCAAGCGCACGCCGTGGGCGGCGCTGCGCATCGCGCTCGACCTGGTGCACGAGGGGCGCATCACCCCGGCGCAGGCGCTGCAGCGGCTGAAGGATGTGTCACTCGAGAAGCTCGAGCGCACGCGGCTGAGCACCGGGGCCGCGGTCGCGCCGATCGGCCGCGCCGTAGCCGCCAGCATCGGCGTCGCCAGCGGCTCGATCGTGCTGGACGCGCGCCGCGCCGCCAGCCTCGCGGGCGAAGGCCGACCGGTGATCCTGGTGCGTCAGGACATGGACACCGACGACATCGCGGGAATCGCCGCCGCGGCGGGCGTGCTCACGGCCTCGGGAGGCCGCACCTCGCACGCCGCGGTGGTGGCCCGCCAGCTCGGGAAGGTCTGCCTGGTCAACTGCCGCGAGCTGCGGATCGGGCCGGAGCCGACCGCTTGCACGATTGCCGGGCGGCAGCTCTTCGAGGGCGAGGAGCTCACGCTCGACGGAAACTCAGGGCAGATCTATCGCGGCCGCATCGAGGTGGTGCGCGAGCGGCCCGAGGCGGAGCTCGCCGAGGTGGCGAAATGGCGCGCCGCTGAGCGTTGAGCGCTGAGCGCAGAGCGCCGAGCTTCCGGCCATGCACCCGCCGGGCGCAGACAGGCGCCGGCGCCACGTGTATTCTCGGCGCCGTGGCCAGCCCCCAGGAAGGCCGGGGCGACGATGGCGCCCCGGGCGAAGTGCGATTCATACCGATCACGACGCCGCGGGGTCGCTTCGAGCGCGCCGCCGATGTCTGATCTGGAGCAATTCGGCTATCGCGAGCAGCTCGCGCGCCGCCTGTCGACCCTCGATCTGGTCGTCTACGGCATGATCTTCATGGTGCCGATCGCGCCGTTCGCGATCTTCGGCTTCGTCCTGCAGGAGGCGCGCGGCATGGTCGCGCTGGCCTACCTCATCGGGCTGGCCGGCATGCTCTTCACGGCGCTGAGCTATGCGAGCATGTCGCGCGCCTTCCCGGTCGCCGGCTCGGTGTACGCGTACGCGCATCGCGGCCTGCATCCGCTCGTGGGGTTCTTTGCCGGATGGCTGATCCTGCTGGATTACATTCTGCTGCCGGCGCTGTGCTACGTGGTGAGCGCCATCGCCATGCGCGGGCTGGCACCGGCCGTGCCCGCCTGGGTCTGGCTGCTGGGCTTCGTCGGCTGCAATGCGCTGGTCAATATCCGTGGCATCCATCTGGCCGCGCGCGTGAACCTGTATCTGCTGGCGTTCGAGCTGCTGACGCTGGGGCTGTTCCTGGTCGCGGCGCTGCACGCGCTGGCGGGGGGCGCGGGCGCCGGCGCGCTGACGCTGCGGCCGCTGTACGATCCGGCCCGCTTCTCCCTCGCCGCGGTGGCCGGCGCCACTTCGGTCGCGGTGCTGTCCTTTCTGGGCTTCGACGGCATCTCCACGCTCGCCGAGGAGAATCGCGGCGTCGCGGGAAGCATCGGCCGCGCCACCATCGGGGCGCTGCTGCTGGTGGGAGCCCTGTTCGTGCTGCAGAGCTGGGTGGCGGCGGACCTGGCGCGCGGCATGCGCTTCGCCTCGCTGGATGTCGCCTTTTACGAGATCTGCCGGCGCGCCGGCGGCAATGGGCTGCGGCTGCTGGTGATCGGCGCGAACATCATTGCCGTCGGCGTTGCCGATGCGATGGCGGCGCAAGCCGCCGTGTCCCGCATCCTGTTCGCGATGGCGCGCGACGGCAGGTTGCCGCGGGCGCTCGCCAGGATCCACCCGCGCTTCAGAACCCCCTATAACGGCACGCTGCTGGTCGCGGTCGTCTCCTTCGCCGTCAGCTGGCTGTTCGCCGCGCATCTGGACGATCTGACGCGCATCGTCAACTTCGGCGCGCTCAGCGGCTTTCTGCTGCTGCACGTCTCGGTGGTCAATCACTACTTCCGACGCCAGCACAGCCGCGACTGGCTCAGGCACCTGATCTGCCCGATCGCGGGTATTGTGGTCATCGGATATGTGCTGTACGAAATGGACGCCAAGGCGAAGCTGCTGGGCGCGTGCTGGCTGGGGATCGGCGTGTTGTATTATGTCACCCTCAGCCGCGTGACCCGGAAGAGGCCCAGCGCGCTGCAGGCCGACGCATCATCCTGAGCGCGCGTGCCGGCCGAGGGTCATCCGGCCGCCGCATCCCCCGGCGCGCGGCGCGCGGCGCACGGTGCGCCCCTCGGCCCGAGGGCTACTCCGCCAGCTCCTCGCCCGATCCGCCCATCTGCGCCGGGAAGTCCTTCAGCTTCGGCAGCCCGTCCTTCACGCGCAGCACCTTCTCCCCGTAGCACACGTGCAGCGTCGGGCGGAAGCGCAGCGTCGGCAGCATCGCGGCGTATACATCCACCAGACCCATCGGCGGATGATCCGTGAACAGGTGCCCGCCGCAGCTGCGGCACCACTTGCGAAAGCTGTTCGAGCTCTTGTGATAGCTGCCGATGAGGTCCTCGCCGCGGCTGATGCGCAGCGCATTCGGCTTCCACAGCGTGAACGCATTCACCGGACCGGCGGACCAGTGACGACACGAGTCGCAGTGACAGTAGCCCATTGCCACCGGCTCACCGCTGACGGAAAACTCGACCCCTCCGCAGAAACATCTGCCCTTGTGCTCGCTCATGGCAGCCTCCCTGGCCTGGATAGCGATAGTTTTGTTCTAGGCGGTAAGCCGCCGGTAATGATGCGCCTTCAGGGTCCGCCGCTTCAATGGCCGTGCCGACGGGCTGCGCGCGTGCCGGCATGGCGATCGCAGCCGCCGCAGCGGCGTGCCGCCGCAGCGGAGCGCCGCCTCAGCGCTCCATCAGCGCCACGCTCTTGATCTGAGCGTACAGCGCCGTGCCGGCGGCGATGCCGAGCTGCACCGCCGAGCGGCGCGTGAGACGCGCCAGCAGCACGTCGGCGCCGATCTGCACGCGTACGATCATCTGCGCCGGATCGCTGTCGGCGCGCACGTCCAGCACGGTGCCGGGCAGCACGTTGCTGATGCTGCTCTGCTGCGGCGGCTGCAGCGCGAGGCTCACGTCGCGCGCGTCGATGCGCACGCGTACCCGATGGCCGGGCGGCAGCGCCTGCAGCGACAGCGCGAGCCGTCCGGCCGAGACCGCCACATAGCTCAGGTGATACTGCGGATCGTGCTCGGCGATCGCACCCTCGAGCACGGTGCCGGGTTGATCGAAGGCGCCGAGCGGCAGATCCGCGCGCGTCAGCAGCGACTGCAGCGGTCCGGCGGCGCGCACGCGGCCCGCATCCAGCAGCACCAGCTCGTCGGCGAGGCGCATCACCTCCGCGAGTGCGTGGCTCACGTACACGATGGGAATGTCGAGCGCATCGCGCAGCCGCTCGAGCCGCGGCAGGATTTCGGCCTTGCTGATCTCATCCAGACTCGAGAGCGGCTCGTCCATCAGCAGCAGCCGCGGGCCGGCGAGCAGCGCTCGCGCGATCGCTACGCGCTGGCGCTGCCCCCCGGAGAGCTGCTGCGGACGGTGCGCCAGCAGCGCCTGCAGATCCAGCAGTGTCACGGCCTCCTCCATGCGGATGCGCCGCTCGGCCGGCGCCACGCGCCGCAGCCCGTACTGCAGATTGCCGCGCACGTCGTAGTGGGGAAACAGGCTCGGCTCCTGGAACACGTAGCCGATCGAGCGGCGATGTGCCGGCACGAAGCGCGTCGCGTCCTGCCAGACGGTGCCGTCGAACACCACGCGCCCGGGCAGGCGCTCGAGGCCCGCGATACAGCGCAGCAGCGTGGTCTTGCCGGTGCCCGAGCGCCCGAACAGTGCGGTGACCCCGCGCGTGGGCCAGCTGCCGTCCACCTGCAGCGAGAAGCTCCCGCGCGTCAGGCTCAGGCTCAGCTCCAGTGCCATGGCCGCACCTGCGCGCCGCGCCCCCGCGTGGAGGCGTACACCGCGAGCAGCAGCACGAAGGCGATCCCCACCAGCGTCGCCGACAGGCGGTCAGCCGCGGCGTAGTCGAGCGTCTCCGCGTGGTTGAAGATCGCGATCGAGGCGGTCTGCGTGCGCCCGGGAATGTTGCCGCCGATCATCAGCACCACGCCGAACTCCCCGAGCGTGTGCGCGAACGCCAGCACCGCCGCCGTCAGAAAGCCGCGCGAGGCGAGCGGCAGCCCCACCGACACGAAACGGTCCCAGGGGGAGGCGCGCAGCGTCGCGGCGACCTCCAGCACGCGCGCACCGACCCCCTCGAACGCATCACGCAGCGGCTGCACCACGAATGGCAGGGAATAGATCATCGAGCCGATCACCAGCCCCGAGAAGCTGAAGGCCGGCGAGCCGATGCCCAGGGCGTGCAACAGCCGCCCGAGCGGGCCCTGCGGCCCGAGGAATATCAGCAGATAGAATCCCAGCACGGTCGGCGGCAGCACCAGCGGCAGCGACACCACGGCATTGACCGGCACCCGCCAGCGCGAGCCACCCGTGCCCAGCCACCACGCCAGCGGCGTGCACAGCACCAGCAGCAGCGCCGTGGTCACGGTCGCCAGCCGCAGCGAGATCGCCAGCGCGATCAGGTCGTCGCCGGCCATCCGCCGCCATCCGTCGTGTATCCCGCGCGGGCCGTCCCGCTGATGCTGCGCATCGCCGCCGCCACATCGCCTCCGGCTAGCGGCTATCGGTACGATAGCCCGCGTCGCGAATGATCGCGGCGGCGGCGCGCGAGCTGCGCAGCCAGTGCTCGAACGCCTCGGCGGTCGCGCGCCTGGCGGTGCGCGCGAGGATCACCGCATCCTGATCGATCGGCTGATAGAGCGACTGCGGCGGCAACCAGTACGATCCGCCGATCCTGCCGCCCGGGCCGATGACCTGCGACAGCGCCACGAACCCCAGCTGCGCGTTGCCCGAGGCGGCGAACTGCCAGGTCTGTGTGATGTTCGAGCCGATCACGATCTTTCCGTCCCGGTTGAGCCGCTGCCACAGCCCGAGCCGCATCAGCACCTGCTGCGCCGCCGCCCCGTAGGGCGCGTTGCGCGGATCGGCCAGCGCGAGGAAGCGAAACGCCGCGCGCTGCAGCACCCGGCCGCGCCGATCGACCGTAGCGGCGTGCGGGCTCCACAGCACCAGCGTGCCCACGGCGTAGGTGAAGCGGCTGCCCGCGACGGTCAGCCCCTGCGATTCGAGCCGCTGCGGGCGCTGGGTGTCGGCCGCGAAGAACAGGTCGAACGGGGCTCCCTGCCGTATCTGAGCGTACAGCTGTCCGGTCGAGCCGCTGCTCAGCGACAGCGTGTTGCCGCTGGTGCCGGCGTAGCTGCGCGCAAGCTTCTGCAGCGTGCCGAGAAAATTGGCCGCCACCGCGACCTGCAGCTGCTCGGCCGCCGCCGGGCGCGCCGCGAGGCTCGAGCCCAGCAGCGCCACGAGCAGCGCCGCCGCGAAGCCGGCACGCCGGGCAAAACCGGCAGGACCGGCAGGGCCGGCAGGACCGGCGGGGCCGGCACGGCGCAGCAGCGGGCAGGGGGCCTGCCGGGGGCTGGTTGGCATGCGCGTCTCCTGGATCGCTGTCAGTCGTTGACCGCGAGGATCACGTGCGAGGCCTTGATCAGCGCGCAGCAGGCCGCCCCCGTGGCCAGCTGCAGCTCCCTGACGGCCTCGTTGGTCACGATCGCCGCCAGACGGCGTGCGCCCGGCAGCTGCAGCACCACCTCGGAGTTGACACTGCCGGTGATGATCTCGCTGATGGTGCCGCACAGGCGGTTGCGCGCGCTGGTGCGCACCGAGGCGTCCGGCGACAGCAGCACCAGACTCGACTTGATCAGCGCCGTGGCCTCGCGCCCGCGCTTCAGATGCAGCTCCTCGACCGCCTCCTTGGTGATGTTGGCGAAGATCGACAGGCCCTCACCCAGCTCGAGGATGACGTCGGCGTTGACCGCCCCGATGTGCACCGACCTGACGGTGCCGCGATACTGATTGCGAGCGCTGGTCTTCACGGTGATGCTCCTGAGCAGCTCGTTGAGACTGTCGAAGTCATGCATCTGCGCCTGCATCTGCGTCAACAGGCGCTGATACCCGGACTCGAGCAGGCGGTACAGCCGTACGATCTCGCGTCCGTGCTCGGTCAAGCGGCTGCCCCCGCCGCCCTGTCCGCCCGGCGCGCGGATCAGCAGCGGCCGCTCGGCCAGGTTGTTCATCGCGTCCACCGAATCCCACGCGGCCTTGTAGCTGAGATTGACGTCCTTGGCGGCCTGCGTGATCGACCCCAGCCGGTCGATCGCCTCCAGCAGGCGGATGCGATTGCCGCCGAGGTATTTGTGACCCCGTCGCGACAGCTCGATGCTGCCGCCGAGCTCGAGCGCACCGGTCCTGGCCTTGTGCATCACCGGCCCCCGCCTGGCATGGCGATATGCATCAGAGGATATGGCGAGTCGGCCCCGGACGCTACCCCGCGGGCAGATGCGCTAAGATGCCGGCCCCGGACCGAGGCGCGTCGCGACCGGCAATCCCCCAGCCTACCCGATGGAGGTCGACCATGAGCTTCGCATTACCGTCGCTGCCTTTTTCCACCAACGCCCTGGCGGGCCGTGGCATGTGCCAGGAGACGCTGGAGCTGCATCATGGCAAGCACCATCAGGCCTACGTCACCGCGCTGAATGGTCTGGTGGAGAAGAATCCGTCCCTGCAGGGCAAGTCGCTCGAGGAGATCATCCGGCTGTCGCACAACAATGCCGAGCTGACGCCGGTGTTCAACAACGCCGGCCAGCACTGGAATCACAGCCGCTTCTGGGAGTCGCTGTCGCCGGAGGGCGGTCGCATTCCGGGCTCGCTGGAGAAGCGGCTCAGCGCCGACTTCGGCGGGGTCGACAAGTTCAAGGAGACTTTCAAGAGCGCGGCGGCCACGCAGTTCGGCTCGGGCTGGGCGTGGCTCATCCTCGGCAACGACGGCAAGCTCAAGGTCACCAAGACCGGCAATGCCGGCTCGCCGCTCGCCACCGGCGAGGGCAAGGTCATCCTGGTGCTCGACGTGTGGGAGCACGCCTACTACGTCGACTTCCGTAACCGCCGCGCCGACTTCATCGACAACTTCCTGGCGAAGGTCGCCAACTACGAGGGCGCCGCCGAGAAGCTGCAGCAGGCCTGAGGCGGGCGCGGCGGGGCCGTGCCCGCTGCGCCGCGCGCGGCCGTCGCGCGCGGCGGCGGCGAACCGGGAGGGCGGCGGCGCGCGACTGCGGGCGCTCATCATGGCCGACATCACGCTCGAGGACATACTCGCCGCGCGCGAGCGCATCGCGGGCCGTGTGCGCCGCACGCCACTGCTCGGCAGCGAGCTGCTGAGCGCGCAGCACGACGCGCAGCTGTACTTCAAGTGCGAGAATCTGCAGGAGGTCGGCGCCTTCAAGGCGCGCGGCGCGACCAACGCGGTATTCGCGCTGTCGGAAGCGGAGCTGCGCGGCGGCGTGGTGGCGCACTCCTCGGGCAATCACGGCGCCGCCGTGGCGCGCGCCGCGCGGCTGCGGGGAGTCGGCGCGCGGATCGTCATGCCCGAGGATACGTCCGCGGCGAAGCTCGACATGGTGCGCGCCTACGGCGCGCAGATCCTGCTGTGTGCGCCGACGCTGGCGGCGCGCGAGGCGCTGGCGGCGCGCACCGTGGCCGAGACCGGTGCCGCATTCATCCATCCCTATGACGATCCGCGCGTCATCGCCGGACAGGGCACGGTCGGGCTCGAGCTGCTCGAGGACCTGCCGCAGCTCGACTGCATCCTCTGCCCGGTCGGCGGCGGCGGCCTCAGCAGCGGCGTCGCGCTGGCCGTCAAGGCCCTGCAGCCGCGCGTGCGCGTGATCGCCGTCGAGCCCGCGGCCGTGGACGACGCGTACCGCGGCTTT
>DATJSD010000111.1:0-9576 GCA_035504335.1 Steroidobacteraceae bacterium
GCGCGCGCGGATTCGAACAGCATCTACTACGCGTTCACCTCGTTTCTGTCACCCGCGAGCGTGTATCGCTATGTCGTCGATCGCGCGAGCACCACGACGCTGTTCCGACCCGCAGTGCCGTTCGACGCCTCCGCCTATGAAACCCGACAGGTGTTCTATGCGTCGAAGGACGGCACCCGGGTGCCGATGTTCATCGTGGCGAAGCGGGGCCTGAGACTCGATGGCAGCCATCCCACGATTCTCTATGGCTACGGGGGATTCGACATCACCATCACCCCGGCCTTCGACCCGATGCTGCCGGTGTGGCTCGAGCTCGGCGGGGTCTATGCCGTACCCAATCTGCGCGGCGGCGGTGTCTACGGCGAGACCTGGCACCGCGCCGGCATGCTCGCCGACAAGCAGAACGTCTTCAATGACTTCGCCTGGGCCGCCCGCTACCTGATCGCGCAGCGCTACACCTCGTCGGCGCATCTGGGCATCCAGGGCTACTCCAACGGCGGGCTGCTCACGGGCGCGGCGATCACCCAGTGGCCGCAGCTGTTCGGGGCCGCCTACATCGGCCACGGTGTGCTCGACATGCTGCGCTACCAGGACTTCTCCGGCGGTGCGCTCTGGGCGCCGGAATACGGCAGCTCGGCCGATCCGCGGGCGCTGCGCTGGCTGCTGGCCTATTCGCCGCTGCAGAACATCCACGACGGCACCTGCTACCCGCCGACGCTGATCACCACCTCGTGGGACGACGATCGGGTGGTGCCGATGCACGAGTTCAAGTTCGCCGCGCGCCTGCAGCGCGCTCAGGGTTGTCGGCACCCGATTCTGCTCTACACCAGCGGCGCGACCAGCCACATCTACATGCCGACCGACAAGCAGATCGAGCAGACGGCGGACGTATGGGCGTTCGAGGCCTACAACCTCGGCGTCACCGGGCCGCCGCCGCGGACCGCGAGCGCCACCACGCGATGAGCTCCGATCCGACGACGCCGCAGGCGCCGCCGACCGGCGGGCCGGGAGCGGAGTCGGCGCTGCCACTGCCAGCCGGTGCCGAGGCACCGGCCGAGATCAGTCTGCGGGGAGTGCTCATAGGCATCCTCATCACGCTGGTGTTCACCGCGGCGAACGTCTACTTCGGGCTCAAGGCGGGCATCACCTTTTCCACCTCGATCCCGGCTGCCGTGATCTCCATGGCCATCCTGCGCGCCCTGCGCGGAGCGAGCATCCAGGAGAACAACATCGTGCAGACGGTGGCTTCGGCGGCCGGCACGCTCAGCAGCATCATCTTCGTGCTTCCGGGGCTGGTGATCGTGGGGTGGTGGAGCGGCTTTCCCTTCTGGAGCTCGTTCCTGATCTGTGCATGCGGCGGCATTCTCGGCGTGATGTACACCATTCCGCTGCGCCGTGCGCTGGTGACCGATTCGGACCTGCCCTATCCGGAGGGCGTGGCCTGCGCCGAGGTGCTCAAGGTGGGCGCGGGACAGGCGGGGGAGGCCGACCCGGATGCCGTGGAGTCTCAGGGCGCGGGCCTGAGGGCCGTCGTGGTCGGGGCGCTGGTGTCGGCGGCGTTCTATCTGCTGGTGCAGACGCGCATCTTCGCCAGTGACGTCGCGCAGTATGTTCGCGTCGGCGGCCGGGGCGCGGCCAGCGGCTTCGACTTCAGCCTCTCGTTCGCGCTGTTCGCCATCGGTCACCTGGTGGGCCTGTCGGTCGGCATCGCCATGCTGGTGGGGGCAGTGATCGGCTGGGGCTGGGCGGTGCCCTACTTCACGTGGCTGCACCCGCTGGCGGGCAGTGCCTCGGACCTCGCACAGGGCGCGTGGGACCACTACGTGCGCTTCGTCGGCGCGGGCACGATCGGCGTTGCGGCGGTGTGGACGCTGGGCACGCTCGTGCGGCCGGTCGTCGCGGGACTTACAGGCGCGATGCGCGCCGCGCGCGTGCGCAGGGCGGGTCAGGCGCACACCCTGCCGCCCGTGGAGCGCGACATCCCCATCGGCGTGGTGGGGCTGGTGTCGCTGCTGTGCCTGCTGCCGGTGGTTGGGCTGTTCTGGCACTTCAGCGCCGTCAGCGGCCTGGGGGCTCACGCCTGGGCGCTGAGCATGGAGGCCGTGATTTTCGTGGTCATCATGGGATTCCTGGTGTCCACCGTGTGCGGTTACATGGCCGGCCTCATCGGCTCCTCCAACAGCCCGCTGTCCGGCGTCGGCATCCTGGTGGTGGTGCTGTTCGCGCTGCTGCTGGTGGTGGGTGTGAAATCCAGCCTGCCGCCCGGGGCGGGCAGGGCGCTGGTGGCGTTCGCGCTGTTCGTCACCGCGGTGGTGTTCGCCGTGGCGTCCATCGCCAACAACAACCTGCAGGATCTGAAGACCGGGCAGCTGGTGCATGCCACCCCCTCCCGGCAGCAGTGGGCGCTGGTGATCGGCGTTCTCGCCGGCGCCCTGGTCATCCCGCCGGTGCTCGATCTGCTCAATCATGCCTATGGGTTTCTGGGTGCGCCCGGAGTCAATCCGGCACGCGCCCTGCCAGCGCCGCAGGCGGGACTGATCTCGGCGCTCGCGCAGGGAGTGATTCAGAACAATATCGACTGGGGGCTGATCGGCATCGGTGCGCTCATCGGCGCCGGCTGCATCGGGCTCGACGAGATCCTGCGCCGCGCCTGCAAAGCGGTGCGCCTGCCGCCGCTGGCCGTGGGGCTGGGCATCTACCTGCCGACCTCCACCACGCTGATGGTGGTGGCCGGGGCCATCGTCGGCTGGCGGTTCACCCGGCGTGCCGAGCGGGCCGCGAGGCCGCAGGCCACCCGGCAGCTGGGCGTGCTGCTGGCCTCGGGTCTGATCGTCGGGGAAAGCCTGCTCGGCGTGGTGTTCGCCACGGTGATCGCCTTCTCCGGCAATGCCGCGCCGATCGCGCTGGTCGGCCAGCGCTTCCAGACCGCCGGCATCTGGGGCGGCGGCATCGCCTTTGCGGCGCTGATCTGGCTGCTGTATCGGTGGATCGCGCGACTCGCGAGCCGATGACCGATTCAGGCCGACGGCGGCGGCGCGCGGCCGGCGGCGCGGCCGGCCAGCAGACTGTAGGGCGCAAACTCGGGGTGATGCAGCGCCGAGCGGCGTACCGCGACGGTCGTCACCAGAGCAAACTGCCCCGAGACACTCGCGTGCGTGACCCCATCGGTGAACAGCATCCAGGCCGAGCCGGGTGGAAAGCGAATCTCCTCGTAGCCGTCCCGATCGGCCTTGAAGTCGTCGCTGTCCTTCATGTAGTTGTGCAGCCGGCGCATCGCGCGATCGTAGGGGCTCGAATCGAGCGCACGCGCCAGCTCGTTGAAGCGCGCCAGGCGCTGCACCGCGAAACTGCGCAGATGATCGACCGCATTCTTCTCGATGCGCACCCTCAGCCGGCCGCTGGCGTCGAACAGTCCCGCCTCGGCGCCGTGGCGCTCGAGCAGGCGCTGCAGCGTGCCCTTGCTGGCCCACACCCGGTCTTCCCGCTCATTGATGTTGACGAAGAAGCGCAGGATGCGATCGCCGTCGGTGGCGCCGTAGGCGCCCGCATCGATGTGCACGAGCTCGTTGCTCGCGTGCGGCGGCAGATTGCGGCCACGCTCCTGCATGGGACGGAAGCTGCACTTGCCGTCCGTCCACCCGGCGTACAGGTGGGGGACGACCCGCGCGAGAAAGGCGCGCACCGCCTGCAGGTGCTCGCGCAGCACCGCCGTGGTCCGGGCGTGCAGAGCGGGATCCGAGCCGCCCTCGACGTTCAGCCCGGAGAGCCGCTGTTGTCGGGGATGATAGGAGATGTTTTTCAGTCGCAGCCGCGAGGGCAGCTCCATGCACAGAGATCGCAGCGTGGCCTCGTCGGGCAGGGGCACGGGACAGCGCGGGAAGTACACGATGTGATTGCTCTCGAGCGCCGCCGTGATCTCGGCGGCGAGCGAGGCGTCGAGTCCTGCGAGTCCTGCGTCGAGCCCGGCGAGCTCGAAGCGCCTCACGAGCTTCGAGCTGGCGTTCGCAGGAACAGGCGGTGCTGAGGACATCTGCAACCCTCGGAAGACCACCCGACCGCGCCTCCCGGAGTGAGGTCGTCACGAGCCGGCCCAGCATGAGACGACCTGCGGAAGACGGTAGGGCACCAACGGCGATTGTTTTGTAGTCTATCTTACTGGTCCGGTGGTCTCATGGTCGATGTCCATTCGTCCTACGCGCCGACTGCGCGCCATTGCGCAGCGCTCTGATCGCGGCGGGACGAATGGAATCAAGGGCCTGGACCGAAGGCGGGCGAGGCCTCTGGCCGCCGCCTGTCCCGAGGTTCGCCATGCGCCGCATCGACGTGGATGCTCGGGCGCTTGGCGCTTGGCGCTTGGCGATTGGCGCGCGGCGCGCGGCGCCTGCGGCGCGCCCGGTCATGGCGTGGGTGCGGCGGGGCGGTGTCGCTGCGCGACCGCCCGAATGTATTCCAGCAGCTGATCGCGGCGCCGGGGCAGGCTGGCCGGGGGCAGCGGCCGGCCGAGGGGAGGCAGCGTGAGCTCGAGCTCGGGGCGCGCCTTGGCGATGGGGTCGATGCCGCGCGCCTGCGCCATGGCCAGATCGAGGCTCATGGCGATGCGCGCAAAGCCGCGCACGGTGCGCTCGGTCGCGGAGGTCGAGGTCGTCGCGGGCCAGGCCGTCGCGGGCCAGGCCGTCGCCGAGGCCGTGGGGGCGGGTGGGGTGGTCAGGCGGGGCGCCAGGCGCTCGGGATCCGGCGTGTGGTCGCAGATGCGCGCAACGGAGGGCATGCCGGCATCGCGTGCCGTCAGCGCCGGCAGCGCAGTGCCGGGCGTGCCGGGTGTGCCAGGCGTGCCGGGGGCGCCGGGGGTACCCGGGGTGCCGGCAGCGCCGCTGCCGGCGCCGGTGCCGAACAGCTCGCGCACGGTGCTGATGATCGCGGTGTGATCCAGGCACTGGCCCGCAAAGTACTGCGAGCCGAGCGAGCCGGGGCGGATCCAGGGCGAGATCGCCACGGTGGGCACGCGCAGGCCGAGCTGATCGAAGCCGAACTGCGCGGGGTGTTCGGCGCGCCCGCGGTTGCGGTCATCGTCACCCGGTGGGGTTGCGGGCGGCGGATAGCGGCGATCGAAGAAACCGCCATGCTCGTCGTAGGTCACGAACAGCAGGCTCTCGCTCCAGATCGCCGAGGCGCGCAGCGCCGTGTAGATGGCCAGTATGAAGGCTTCGCCCGCGGCCACCGAGCCGGTGGGGTGCTGCGAGTTGCCGTTGGCCAGGCCGCCCTTGAGCAGTCCGTAATCCGGCTCGATGAAAGTGTAGTCGACGTCGTAACCGCCGTTCAGATCCCGGGCGAAATCGCCGGCCGCCGCATCGCCGATCCACCTGAAGTGGCCGGTGTCGAGACGAAATGGATCGATCATGTGCCGGATCGCCAGCACCTGCGGAAAGGCATCCGCATGGTAGACCCGCCAGCGGCGGCCGGCCGCCTGCAGCCGCTGGTACAGCGTTCCATTCTGGAAGGTGAAGCCCAGCGAATCGAGCGTCTCGCACTCGAAGCACTCGGGGCCGGAGGGGCTGTTGTCCAGGCCACCGGAGCTGCCCGCATGCGCGAAGAAGCGGTTGGGCCAGGTCGGCCCCGGGACCGACGCGTACCAGTTGTCGAACAGCAGATACTCGCGGGCCAGGCTGCTCAGCACCGGCAGGGTCGAGGGACCGAACCCCTGCAGGGATACATTCGCATAGGGCTGCACGTGGAAGCCGGAATTGGGCGGGTTGCCGGCGATCTGCGCCTGCACATCCTCGAACTCGTGGGGTGGATCGAGTGCTGCGCGGTCGGCGGCGCCGCTGCGCAGTCCCCATGAGGGGTCCGGAGCATCGATGCCCGGCAGGCCGGAGAGTCCCAGCAGATGATCGAAGGAGCGGTTCTCCATCATCAGGACGAATACGTGCTTGATCGGCGACATGTGCGGCGTGCCGCAGGGCGCGGAACCTCAGGGCAGCCAGTCCGTGCAGCGCTGCACGGCCTTCTTCCACGACCCGCACAGGCGCACTCGCTCGCTCTGGCTCATGGCGGGCAACCAGCGCCGGGCGATGCGCCAGTTCGCGCGCAACGCGTCGATGCCGTCCCAATAGCCCACCGCCAGGCCGGCCGCGTAGGCGGCGCCGAGCGCCGTGGTCTCCGTCGTCGCGGGCGTGACTACCGGCAGGTCGAGTATGTCCGCCTGGAACTGCATCAGCAGATCGTTGAGCACCATGCCGCCATCGACGCGCAGCTCTTTCACCGGCGAGCGGCCCTCCTGCGACATCGCCTCGAGCACGTCGCGCGTCTGATAGGCGGTGGCCTCGAGCGCCGCGCGCGCGATGTGACCGCGGTTGGCGAAGGCGGTGAGCCCGGCGATGATGCCGCGCGCGCCGGCGTTCCAGTACGGGGCGAACAGGCCGGAGAAGGCGGGCACGAAGTACACATCGCCGTTGTCCTGGACCTGCCGGGCGAGGGCCTCGATATCCGCGCTGTGCCCGATCAACCGCAGGTTGTCGCGCAGCCACTGTACCAGCGCTCCGGCCACGGCCACGGAGCCCTCGAGCGCGTAGCGGGGCGGCTCGGAGCCGAACCGGTAGGCGATCGTCGAGACCAGCCCGCAGCTCGAGTGCACCACCCGCGTGCCGGTGTTCATCAGCAGGAAGCAGCCGGTGCCATAGGTGTTCTTGGCTTCCCCGGCATCGAAGCACGCCTGCCCGACCAGCGCGGCCTGCTGGTCGCCCAGGATGCCGGCGATGCTCACGCCGCGCACGGCGGCCAGGGTGGCGGGCGCATACACCTCGCTCGAGGAGCGTATGCGCGGCAGGCATGCGGCGGGAATGTCGAACGCGGCCAGCAGCTCCGCGTCCCAGTCGAGCGTCGACAGATTCATCAGCTGGGTGCGGCTGGCGTTGCTGACGTCGGTGATGTGCAGGCCGCCGGCGGGCCCGCCGGTGAGATTCCAGATCAGCCAGCTGTCCACGGTGCCGAACAGCGCCTCTCCGTCGCGCGCCCGCGTCTGCGCGGTGCCGATCTCGTTGAGCAGCCAGCGCAGCTTCGAGGCGCTGAAGTAGCTGGCGAGGGGCAGCCCGGTCTTGGCTCGAAAGCGATCCACGCCGGCGCCCGCGGTGGCGCCCGAGCTTCCGCCGGCCAGCTCGCGGATGATCGGCTCGGTGCGCGTATCCTGCCAGACCAGCGCAGGGGACAGGGGCATGCCGGATTGCCGGTCCCAGAGAATCGTGGTCTCGCGCTGGTTGGTGATGCCCAGGGCGAGCAGATTGCGCGCCGTCAGGTTCGCGCCGCGCAGGGCCGTCTCGATCACCTCCTGCGTGTTGCGCAGAATCTCCAGCGCGTCATGCTCCACCCAGCCCGGCTGCGGATGGATCTGCGCGTGTTCCCTGCGGGCGCTGCAGATGATCTCGCCGCGGCGGTCGAAGACCATGAAGCGCGTGCTGGTGGTGCCCTGGTCGATGGCGCCGATGTATCTGTCCATCTGCGGACCGGGCTGTGCTTCATACCCGCTTATACCGTCACCCGGGATCTGACCGCCTCCGGATCGGCTTCGTCCCAGGCCGGCCGGCGAGCCGAGGGGCTGATCGCGGCCTGGTGCAGATAGTTGATCGCCGCCTGAACGCCGCCCTCGTGGTGGGCGATGCCGGCCGTCTTCAGGCCGATCTCCACGCCCGCGAGCGTGCCGATCACGATCAGATCGTGGAAGTCGCCGATGTGCCCGATGCGAAACACCTGGTCGGCAACCTTGCCGAGCCCCGCGCCCAGGGACATGTTGCTCGCCGCCAGGATGGAGGCGCGTAACTGATCGGCCGAGTAGCCCTCGGGCACGCGCACCGCGGTGACCGCGGGGGAATACTGCTCCGGCACGCGGCACTGCAGCTCCAGGCCCCAGCGCTGCACGCAGCGCCGGGTGGCCTCGGCGGCGCGCCGGTGCCGCGCAAACACGTGCTCCAGGCCTTCCTCGTGCAGCAGATGCATCGCCACGCGCAGGGCCTGCAGCAGGTTGGTGTTGGGCGTGTAGGGAAAGTAGCCGCCTTCATTGGCCACCAGCATGTCCTGCCAGTCCCAGTAGGCGCGCGGCAGGCGGGCGCTGCGGCTGGCGGCGAGCGCCTTGCTCGACAGCGCGGTGAACGCCAGGCCCGGAGGCAGCATCAGGCCTTTCTGCGAGCCGCTGATGGTGACGTCCACTTCCCAGTCGTCGTGTCGATAGTCGACCGCGCCCAGTGAGGAGACGGCATCGACCATCAGCAGCGCCGGATGATGCGCCGCGTCCATCGCGGCACGCACGTCGGCGATGTCCGAGAGCACGCCGGTGGCGGTCTCGTTATGCACCACGGCGACGGCCTTGATGCGCTGCTCGCGATCCTCGGCGAGGCGCGCCTCGATCGCCGCGGCGCTCACGCCGGAGCGCCAGTCGCCCGGCAGATACTCGGCCTGCAGGCCGAGTCGCTGCGCGACGCGATGCCACAGCGCGGAAAACTGTCCCGTCTCGTACATCAATACGGTGTCGCCCGGGGACAGGGTGTTGACGAATGCGGCCTCCCAGGCTCCGGTGGCGGAGGAGCTGTAGATGATCACCGGCTGGGTGGTGCGGAAGATCGAGCGGATGTCGGCGAGCACCTGGCGCCCGAGGCGGGCAAATTCCGGACCGCGATGGTCGATCGTCGGCAAGGCCACTGCCTGCAGCACGGAGACCGGGCTGTTGGTCGGCCCGGGGACTTGCAGGAAGTGTCGACCTGGCTGGTAGGGCATGGCGGGCTCCGTCGGGGGGTTTCCGAGGTTCAGATTCGGGCCGGGAATTCTAGCGTGCCCGGCGCCCGTGCGCTGTGCCCGGTCGGCCCACTAGCCGGGGGCCGCCACCAGCGCCGCTTCCAGGACACGCGCGACGTGCAGCGCCTCGCGTCCCAGGCAGTCGCGGATCTGGTGCCGGCAGCTGGCACCATCGGCGAGCACCAGGTCATCGCCGCCGGCGGCGCGCAGCGCCGGCAGCAGCGACAGCTCCGCCATGGCGCGTGACACCCCGACGGTTTCCGCGGCATAGCCGAAGGCGCCCGCCATGCCGCAGCAGCTCGATTCGATGGGCCTGACCGTCAGACCCGGCACCCGACCCAGCAGTCTCTCCACGGCCCCCATGGCATCGAAGGCTTTCTGGTGGCAATGGCCGTGCAGATGGGCCACGCGGCCGCCCTGATGCGCGAGGGCAAGCTCGATGACTCCGCCGCTCAGGTCGGTCTCGAGCAGCTCCTCCAGCAGCACGGCAGCTCGCGCCAGCGGGGCCGCTTCGGCGGCCGGGAGCAGCGCCGCGTATTCATCACGAAAAGTCAGCAGGCAGGCCGGCTCCAGGCCCACGATGCGTGCACCCGCCGCGATCCAGGGCCGCAGCGCATCGAGCGTGCGACGGGCCTCGCGCCGCGCGTTGTCGATATCGCCCACGGCCAGGTAGGTGCGGCCGCAGCACAGCGCCCGCCCGCCGCGCGCGTGCGGGCGGTGCAGGCGATAGCCCGCCGCCTGCAGCACCCGCTGCGCGGCGCGCAGATTCTCCGGCTCGAAGTAACGGTTGAAGGTGTC
>DATJSD010000112.1:0-13098 GCA_035504335.1 Steroidobacteraceae bacterium
GGCGCGGGGCGCCTCGGGCGGGTCCCTCGGGTGGGTTCAGGCGCAGCGCCAGGCGGGGCGGCACCTCAGGCGCTGTCCGTAGGGAAGGCGATCACTTCGCGAATGTCGCGCGCGCCCAGCCGCAGCATCAGCGCCCGGTCGAACCCCAGCGCGACCCCCGCAACCGGCGGCAGGCCGTGCGCGAGCGCCGCCAGCAGCCGCTCATCGGGCGGGTGTGCGGGCTGCGAGCGACGCCGGCGCTCGCGCCGCTCGGCCCGGAAGCGCGCGCGCTGCTCGGGCTCATCGGTCAGCTCCTCGAAGCCGTTGGCCAGCTCCACGCCGCGGTAGTACAGCTCGAAGCGCAGCGCGAGGCTGCGGTCCTGCGGATCCAGGCGCGCCAGCGCCGCCTGGCTCGCCGGATAGTGATGCAGCAGGCACAGCTGCTCGCGCCCGAGATGCGGTCCCACCACCGCGCCCATCAGCCAGTCGAGCAGCTCGTCGCGCTCGCAGCGCTGCGCCAGGGTCGGGTCGAGCGCGTGCGCCACGGCGAGCTGGCGCAGCGCCGGCGCGTCGAGCCGCATGGGGTCCGCGCCGAGCTCGCGCTCGAAGGCCTGCGCGTAGGTGAGCTGCTGCGGCGGCACATCGGGGCTCACGGCGAGCAGCTCGCACGCCAGCTGCGCGGTCTCGAGCATCATCTGCTGCAGCCCGAAGCCGAGCCGATACCACTCGATCAGCGTGAACTCGGCATTGTGCAGCCGGCTGGTCTCCGCGCCGCGAAACACGTGCGAGAGCTGATAGATGTCGCCGCTGCCGGCGGCCAGCAGGCGCTTCATCGCATATTCGGGCGAGGTCGTCAGGAAGCGCACCTGCGAGCCGCCGGGCGGCCGGGCGGACCGCCCCGGCACGGCGGGCAGGTACACCTCGGCACAGTGCAGGTTCGGCTCGCTGACCGCGCAGCCCACCAGCGCCGGGGTATCCACCTCGAGCACGCCGCGCGCGGCGAAGAAGCGCCGCGTGGTCTCGAACAGCCGCGCGCGCAGGCGCAGCGTCGAGAGCGGCGCGCTGGGCTGCCACGCGGCGCTCACGACGCGCTCACGGGAGAGCCGGCGAGCCCGGCGAGCCCGGCGCGCGCGCCGCGCAGTCGTCCGAGCGCCATGCCGACCTCGACGGCGCTTCCCGGCCGGCGCGTGGCATCCCAGTCGACGCTGCCGGCGGGCAGCAGCAGGATCACCGTCGAGCCCATGTTGAAGCGACCCAGCTCCGCACCGCGCGCCTGCCACGGATCCACCGCGGTGCTCGGCTGCAGCTGATGGATCCGCCCAGCCCCCGCAGGCCGCCGCGGGCCGCCGGCGCCGCCGGATCGCGCGCGGGCCCGCCACGGGGTGACCTCGCCGTGCCAGACGGTGCTCATGCTGCCGACGAACAGCGCGCCCACCAGGATCACCGCGAACGCTCCGGCGTCCGACTCGAACAGGCACACCAGCCGCTCGTTGCGCGCAAACAGGCCGGAGACGCGCGCGGTAGTGGCCGCGTTGACCGAGAACAGCCGCCCGGGCACGTGCCAGGCGGCACACAGCCGGCCGGACAAGGGCATGTGCACGCGGTGGTAGTCGCACGGCGCCAGATAGAGCGTGGCGTACGCGCAGCCGCGCAGCCGCTCGCTCCAGTGGGCGTCGCCCGCGAGCAGTGCCGCGAGACTGTAGCGGTGTCCCTTGGCCTGCAGCAGCTGCTCGCCCGGGTCGCCCCCGGTCGCGGCGATGCTCAAGGTGCCATCGCACGGCGCCAGGACACTGGCCGGATCCGGATCGAGGGGTCGCGAGCCGGGCCGCAGCGCGCGCGTGAACAGCGCATTGAAGCTCTCGTAGCGCAGCGGATCCGGCTCGAGCGCCTCGTGCATGCGCGGCCGGTAGTGGCGCACGAAGGCGCGGATCAGGCGGTTTTTCAGCCATGCGCCGCGCGCACGGGTCGCGCTGTAGGCCAGCCGGCAGAGCCAATGGTGCGGCAGCAGGTACTGCAGCGTGACGAACAGCCGAGCCACTGCGTCAGTCCCGGATGCGGCGGCGCTTGAGAGCGGCTGGGCGTGACCTGGCGGTGACCGCGCGGGCCGCGGGCGCGTGCCGCCTACAGCCGTCCGCTCGCGGCGATGTGCCGCAGGTCCGCCGTCAGCGCCGGCGCGGAGAACGGCGGGGAGAACACCGCGGCGAGTCTGCCGTGTGTATTGAGCAGATAGAGAGTCGCGGTGTGGATCATGGTGTAGCTGCCGTCGGGCAGGTAGTCGCGCTCCGCGCTCGCGTGCAGGCTGTGCATCAGCGGAGCGAGGGCGCTCTGCGGGCCGCGTACCCCGACGAAGGTCGGGCTGAAGGCGGACAGGTAGGTGCGCAGCACCGGGGCGCTGTCGCGCTCCGGATCGATGGTGACGAATACCACCTGCCGGTCCGGCAATGCATCGGCAGGGATCTGCGCGAGCGTCGCGAGCGTGAGCGGGCAGATGTCGGGGCAGTTGGTGAAGCCGAAGAACAGCAGCGTCGGATGGCCGCGCAGGCTCGCGAGGCTGAAATCGTGTCCCGACAGATCGCTCAGGTGAAACGGCGCGACCGGTGTGGTCCGCGGCAACCAGGTGCCGGCGTCCAGCGACACGGTGGCAGGGGCGAGCCATTGTGCGAGCATTACGCCAAAGGCCACCGCGGCGGCGCCCACCAGCGCCCACAGCAGCAGGGTTCCACGTTTCATGCGCCGATTATTGCACACGACTCGCGCGGCGCGCGGTGCCGCTGGCCGCGGGCGCGATGCGGGCGGTGCGCGTCGCGGTGCCAACGGCGGCGGCAGCGATGCCAGCGGCGCTGCACGCGCCGGCCCGCGCGCTGTCGCGAGAGCGACGGTCAGCGGATTGCTCGATGCGAGCGCGCGGCGCCTGGCGCGGGCCGGACTGCACTACGGTCACGGCACCGACAATGCGCGCGACGAGGCGGCCGCGCTGCTGTGGCACGCGCTGCGCCTGCCGCGCAAGCCCTCCGCCGCGCGGCTGCGCCGCGCGGTATCGGTGCGCGCGCGCGCGCGGCTCGAGCAACTGCTGCAGCGGCGCATCCGCGAGCGCATTCCCGCCGTCTACCTGACGCGGCGCTGCTGGTTCGCGGGCCTGCCGATGTACGTCGACGAGCGCGTGCTGATCCCGCGCTCGCCGCTCGCCGAGCTGATCGAGCGGCGCTTCGCTCCGTGGATCGCACCCGCCGGCGTGCGGCGCATCCTCGATCTGGGTACCGGCTCCGGCTGCATCGCGATCGCGTGCGCGCGAGCCTTCCCGCGGGCGCGGGTCGATGCCGTGGATGTGTCGCGCGAGGCCCTGGAGGTGGCGCGCGTGAACGTGCATCGCCACCGGCTGGATGCGCGGGTGCGGCTCGGGCACTCGGACCATTTCATCGGGCTCGGAGCCGCGCGCTACGATATCATCGTGAGTAATCCTCCCTACGTCGGGGAGGCGGAACTGCAGGGCCTGCCCGCGGAGTATCGGCATGAACCGCGCCTGGCGCTGGCAGCGGGCAGGGACGGTCTGGACGCGGTGCGGACCATATTGCGCGATGCAGCAGCCCACCTGAATCCCGCCGGGATACTGGTCGTCGAAGTCGGCAATTCACAGGCCGCGCTCGAGCGTGCTGTGCCGCGCCTGCCCTGCGTCTGGCTCTCGTTCCAACGCGGTGGCGGCGGCGTGTTCCTGCTCACGCGCGAGCAGCTGCTGCGAGCGCACGCGGGCGCTGCGCGGCGCGTGTGAGGCGGGACTGAAGGATGGCGGGTAACACATTCGGCAGGCTGTTCACGGTCACCAGCTTTGGCGAGAGCCACGGGCCGGCGCTCGGCTGCGTGGTGGACGGCTGTCCCCCGGGGCTCGCGCTCGCCGAGGCGGACGTGCAGCGCGACGTGGACCGGCGGCGCACGGGAACCTCGCACTTCGTCAGCCAGCGGCGCGAGAGCGACACGGTGCGCATTCTCTCCGGAGTCTTCGAGGGCCTGACCACCGGTGCGCCCATCGGTCTCACGATCGAGAACCTCGATGCGCGCTCGCGCGATTACGATCGGCTGCGCGATCGCTTCCGACCGGGTCACGCCGACTACACCTACCAGCAGAAGTACGGCATGCGCGATCACCGCGGCGGCGGCCGCTCCTCCGCGCGCGAGACGGTGATGCGCGTGGCGGCCGGCGCGATCGCCCGCAAGTACCTCGCGGAGCGTCTGGGCGTGCGCATCTACGGCTATCTCAGCCAGATCGGGCCGTATCGGCTCGAGCCGCGCGCGCCGGCGGCCGCCTACGAGAACCCGTTCTTTTGCCCCGATCCCGATCGCCTGCCGCAGCTCGAGCAGCTGCTCTGGGAGCTGCGCGCCGCGGGCGACTCGGTCGGCGCGCGCGTCACGGTGTGCGCCGAGGGAGTTCCCCCGGGGCTCGGCGAGCCGGTGTTCGACAAGCTCGATGCCGATCTGGCGCACGCCATGATGGGCATCAATGCGGTCAAGGCGGTGGAGATCGGCGATGGGGTCGCGGTGGCCTTCCAGCGCGGCAGCGAGCATCGCGACGAGCTGACCCCCGAGGGTTTTGCCTCCAATCACTCCGGCGGGACCCTCGGCGGCATATCCTCCGGCCAGGAGATCCTGGTGCACCTGAGCCTCAAGCCCACCTCGAGCATCCAGGTACCCGGACGTACCATCGATCTGGATGGGCGCGCCGTGGAGGTGGTGACCACCGGCCGCCACGATCCGTGCGTCGGACTGCGCGCCGTGCCGATCGCCGAGGCGATGCTGGCGCTGGTGCTGATGGATCACCACCTGCGCCATCGCGCGCAGAATGCAGAGGTGCGCTCGCGCACCCCGGACATCACGCGGGCGGCACGGCCGATGGGCGAGCCGCCGCGAGCGGCGCCGCCGCAGCCGCAGTCCTCCCCGCCGGCGCGCCAAGAGGAGCCGGAGCAGACACCGTAGCGAGCGCGGGAGCAGCAGCAACGATGAGCGGGACGTGGCGGGTCGCGGTGGTCGGGGCGACGGGGCTCGTGGGCGAGACGATGATCCGGGTGCTGGAGGAGCGCGACTTTCCGGTCGCGGAGCTGTTTGCGCTCGCGAGCAACCGCTCGCTCGGCCGTAGCGTTCAGTTCCGCGGCCGCGAGCTGCCGGTGCTGGAACTGGAGGGCTTCGATTTCGCGCGCGCGCAGATCGGATTGTTCTCGGCCGGCAGCCGGATCTCGGCCAAGTACGCGCCCCAGGCGGTCGCGGCCGGCTGCGTCGTCATCGACAATACCGCGCAGTTTCGTGACGACGAGGACGTTCCGCTGATCGTGCCGGAGGTCAATGCGCATGCCATCCCGCAGTACCGGCAGCGCGGCATCATCGCCAATCCGAACTGCTCGACCATTCAGATGGTCGTGGCCCTCAAGCCGCTGCACGATGCGGCCGGCATCGAGCGCATCAACGTCGCCACCTATCAGGCCGTGTCGGGCGCCGGACGCGAGGCGGTGGAGGAACTGGTCGCGCAGAGCACGGCGCTGCTGAGCGGCCGCGACCCGGGCGAGGCGCGCGCGGTGGCGCGGCAGATCGCCTTCAATTGCGTGCCGCAGATCGGTCAGTTCCAGGACAACGGCTACACGCGCGAAGAGATGAAGATGCACCGGGAAACCCGCAAGATCCTCGAGGACCCCTCGATTCGGGTCAACGCGACGGCGGTGCGGGTGCCGGTGTTCTACGGCCATTCCGAGGCGGTGCATATTGAGACACGGCGCAAGCTTTCGGCCGGTGAGGCGCGTACGCTGCTGCAGGCGGCTGCCGGGGTCAAAGTGCTGGACGAGCGCCGCCCGGGCGGGTATCCCACCGCCGTTACTGAAGCAGCGAACCACGACACGGTTTACGTTGGCCGCATTCGCGAAGATATGTCGCATGAGCGCGGTCTGGATCTGTGGATCGTCTCGGATAACGTGCGCAAAGGCGCCGCTACCAACAGCGTTCAGATTGCCGAGGTTTTGGCTCGTGACCACTTATAAGTTATATTGCGACCCCAAGCGCATGAGGCTTATGTCTCATGCCAACTATTTGTTTGCTAAAGGATAAATGACCAGCTGGGCCGCAGGGAGACATGATGTTCGCGCGTAATCGTTGTCGGCTCATGCTGCTGGCATGGCTGCTGCCCGGCGCGGCGTTGCTGTCGCCAACCACGGTCCTGGCGCTTGGCCTGGGTGACATTCACCTCAAATCCGCGCTCGATGCTCCGCTCAGCGCCGACATCGACGTCGTGGATGCCGACTCCGATGACCTCTCCACACTGAAGGCCACGCTCGCGCCCCGCGATACGTTCAGTCAGCTGGGCGCGGATTACCCGGCTTTTCTCGGTACCCTGACCTTCAAGCCCGAGAAGACCGCGGATGGGCGCACAGTCATCCACGTGACCTCTTCGGCCGTTGCCGATGAGCCGTTCGCCACGCTGCTGGTCGAGGCCGATTGGTCGCGCGGTCATGTGATCCGCGAGTACACCGTGCTGTTCAACCCGCCGGTGTTCAATTCGAACGCCGCCAGCAACACCGCGGTTGCGGCCCCGACGGTCGACAACGGCGCACAGACGGGCACCATTGCGCCCGCGGCGTCGGCGGCCGCGCCGTCCGCCGCCGCGGCGCCGGCGCAGAGCGCCGCGTCCGCCTCGGGTGAGCAGGCTGCGGGTGCCGCGGCGCCGGCCGCCGGCGAGCAGAGCGCACCGGCCGGCAGTGAGCAGGCGGGCAGCGCAGAGAGTGCCAGCGCCCAGAGTGCCAGCGCCCAGAGTGCCCAGAGCAGCGCGCAGGGCAGCAGCGCGCAGAGCGGCAGCGCGCAGGGCAGCCAGCAGGGTGCCGAGGCCGGCGCTGCGCCGGGGGCCGGCGGCGGCGCAAATGGCCTGAGCGCGGGCGGCAGCTACACGGTTCAGAAGGGCGATACGCTGTCTTTGATCGCCGCACAGGCTTACGGGGCGCATGACCGGCGAGCCCGCGATCGGGCGCTGGTTGCGATCTACCGGGCGAATCCGCGCGCGTTCGGCCGCAAGAACATGAACGATCTGCAGGCCGGCAGCGTGCTGATGCTGCCCGGCGATTCCGAGCTGATCGCCATCGGACCCGGCGAGGCCGCGACCGAGGTGCGCCAGCAGTACGACGCCTGGCGCGATGAGCGCGGCGGCAGCGTCGCGGAGAGCGCCGCTACCGGCGGCGGGGCCGCCGGGCAGCTGCGTCTGGTCACTCCGCAGGAAGGGGCTCAGCAGGCCGGCACGCAGAGCGCGCCGAGCTCGCCGAGCTCGCAGGAGAGCTCCGCTCCCGCGGCCGGTGTTGGTGCCGGTGCCGGTGCTGGCGCTGGCGGTACGAACTCTGCGCTGCGCCGCCAGGTGCAGCAGCTGCAGGCGCAGCTGGCCCAGTCACAGCGACTGCTGCAGCTGCGCGATGCGCAGCTGGCCGCCATGCAGGCCCGTGTGGCGCAGCAGGCCAATGCGGGCGCCTCGGCAGGGACCGCCGCCGCGACTGCGCCGCCCCCGGCCGTCAGTCCGGCGCCCCCGGTCAGCCCACCGGTCGCCGCCCCGAGCGCCCCGAGCGCCCAAAGCGCGGCGCCTCCGATCACCACCGCGCCGCCCGCTCCGCCCGCGCACGCGCGCCCGGCCCCCGTGCGACGACCCGTCACTGCGGCCCGACCGCGAGCGGCCGAGCCCGGCAACTCGATGCTCGATCTGGTGCTCGAGTACTGGTACGTGCCGGCGGGGCTGCTGGCGATCCTCATCGCGCTGCTGGTGCTGAAGGTGGTACGCACGCGCCAGGAAGATGCCTTCGACCGCTCACTCGGGCGGCTGTCCACGCCGGCGCTGGAGCCGGCCCCCGCCAAGCCGACTCGGGGCGATACGGTTCCGGTGCGCACGATGACCTCGAAGGAGGAGCCGGCCTATCGCGTGGAGGAGACCGGCTCGCACCAGCAACCCACCTTTGATGAGCCGATCGCCGCGACCGAGGCGACCGGCCAGCACGTCGCCATCGATGAGGGCATGACCGGAGAGGTACCGGTCGCGCTCGATCAGGGCGATCCGCTCGCCGAAGCCGACTTCCACATGGCCTATGGCCTGTATGACCAGGCCGCCGAGCTGGTTCAGGGCGCCATCGCGCGCGAGCCGCAGCGGCGTGACCTGAAGCTCAAGCTGCTCGAGGTGTTCTTCGTCTGGGGCAACCGCGACCGCTTTCTTCAGAGCGCACACGAGCTGGCGGCCACGCGCAGCCAGGCCCCGGCGGGCGAGTGGGAAAAGATCGTCATCATGGGCCGCCAGATTGCGCCCGAGGATCCGCTGTTCGCGGATGCGCGCGGGATCTCGGGCGCCGCCAGCGCAGGGGTGGACCTGAATCTGGAGGGCGGGCAGAACCGCGTCGACTTCGACCTGCTGGGCGAGCCATCGCTCGGGGCGGCCAACAAGGACGCGGGCGTGGACCTGGATCTGGGCACCGCGCTGGGCGAGACCGATGCGGACCGCACGCAGGACCAGATCGGAGAAGCCGATCCGACCAGCGAAGCGACCAAGCTCGACAGCAGCGTCGACTTCGTGGTCGATGAGGGGGAGCTGGCGAGCGATGCAACCGGCCACACGCGCAAGATGCCCGGCTCGGCCAGCGGCGCGGCGATCACGCGCGAGATGCCCGCCATGCCCAATGCCGCGCGCGGCATGGGCGACACCGAGCGCGTGCCGCTGGCCTCGGCGGCCAGCGCCGATGCGCCCACGGTGGAGCAGCCGCAGCTGCGCCGCGACGAGGGCGCGACCATCCGCCAGAAGCTCGACGCGGCCATGCGCCACGGCGCGGCCGCGACCGACCAGACCGCGGAGCTGGCGATCGACGATCTGGGACTGGACCTGGGCTCGCTCGAATCCCACGAGGAAGTGCGCGCCGTGGCCAACAGTCCCGATGCGCCCACCATGCTCGCGGAGGTGCATCAGGACGCGCGCCAGAGCCTCGCGCGCGCCGACGCCGAGCGCGCCGATACCGGCGCCACCCAGACGACGCGTGTGGGCCCCGCCGGGCCCATGCGGGCGACCGGCACGTGGATGTTCACCGATACCGACTTCGCCTCGATGGCCGCGGGCAAGGCCGCCGCGCCGGCCGAGGTCACCCAGCAGGCGAAGACCGAGCTGATCACGCAGATCGCCGCACAGCCGCCGATCGACACCAGCTCGACCTCGCGGCTGGCGGCGTTGGACAGCGCGGACCTGGATCTGGATCTGAGCAATCTGGAGAGCCTCAACGAGCAGCCGGCCAACGGGCTGGACCTGGACGTCGGCACACCCTCGGGCGGGGATACCACCTACATCAAGACGCGCAAGCTGTCGCCCGCGGAGCTGCCGGGCGGAGCGGCCGCGACGGCCGAGACCGCCGATGCGGAGGCGCTGCCGGATCTGGAGCCGGTGACGCTCAGCGAGGTCGGCACCAAGCTCGACCTGGCGCGTGCCTACATGGACATGGGTGATCCGGAGGGCGCGCGCAGCATCCTGTCGGAGGTCTTGAGCGAAGGCTCGCTGTCGCAGAAGCAGGAGGCCCGACGGCTGATGGACGCGCTGCCGGGTTGAGCGCGCAGGCGGCGCCGGCGCACAGCGCGCGGGGCGCCGCCGAAGAGCTCGCGCCGGGCCCGCGGCCGCGGCGCCTGGCGATCGGCATCGACTACGACGGTCGCGCGTACGGCGGCTGGCAGGTGCAGCCCGGGACCGCGAGCGTGCAGGCCGCGCTCGAAGCGGCGCTGGCGCGCGTCGCCGATGCTCCGGTCGCATTGATCTGCGCGGGGCGCACCGACGCGGGGGTGCATGCGCGTGCACAGGTGGCGCACTTCGATACGCCCGCGGTGCGCAGCAGCCGCGGCTGGCTGCTCGGGGCCAACACCCTCCTGCCCGAGGACATCAGCCTGCAGTGGGTACAGCGCGTACCGGGGCACTTTCACGCCCGCTACAGCGCGCTGTCGCGCACCTATAGATACCTCATTCTCAACCGCGCGGCGCGCTCGGCGCTGGCCGCGGGTCGCGCCCTGTGCGTGCACCAAGGGCTGGACGTGGAGGCCATGCGCCGCGCGGCGCAGTGGCTGGTGGGTGAGCATGACTTCAGCGCCTTCCGCTCGGTGCAGTGCCAGTCGCGCTCGCCGGTGCGCATCCTGCAGCGCCTCGACGCCGAACGCAGCGGGGATTGGGTGACGATCGAGGCCACGGCGAACGCCTTCCTGCACCACATGGTGCGCAACCTCGTCGGCCTGCTGCTCGCCGTCGGCGTGGCGCGCGTGCCGCCCGAGCACGCACGCGAGCGAGTGGAAGCGCCCCGCCGCGACGCGCACATCGTGACCGCGCCGGCCTGCGGGCTGTACCTGTGGCGCATCGACTATCCGCCGCAGTTCGGACTGCCGGCCGATTCGGCTATGATGCCGGCGGTCATACCGCAGGGCCCGGTCTGAGGGCCGCAGGAGCGCCATGTCGTGGTTCGACAAGATGGTGCCATCGCGCATCAAGACCGAGCGGCGCTCGCGCTCGGTGCCGGAGGGGCTGTGGGAGAAATGCCCGGCCTGTGATGCGGTGCTGTATCGCGCCGAGCTCGAGCGCAATCTGAACGTCTGCCACAAGTGCTCGCATCACCGCCCGATCGGGGCGCGCGAGCGGCTGCGCAGCTTCCTGGATCCCGAGCCCATCGTGGAGATCGGCGTGAACATCGCGCCGGATGATCCGCTGAAGTTCAAGGATCGCAAGCGCTACAAGGAGCGGCTCGGCGAGGCGCAGAAGCTCACGCACGAGAAGGATGCGCTGGTGGCGCTGGCCGGCAGCCTGCACGGCGAGGAGGTGGTCGCCTGCGCGTTCGAGTTCAAGTTCCTCGCCGGCTCGATGGGCTCGGTGGTGGGCGAGCGCTTCAAGCGCGGGGTGGATCACTGTGTCGCGCAGCGCTGCGGGCTGGTGTGCTTTTCGGCCAGCGGCGGCGCCCGCATGCAGGAGTCGCTGCTGTCGCTGTTGCAGATGAGCAAGACCAGCGCCGCGCTGGTGCGTCTGGCGCAGGCCGGCCTGCCGTTCATCTCCGTCATGACCGACCCGACCACCGGAGGGGTGTCGGCCAGCCTCGCGATGCTCGGGGACCTCAATCTCGCCGAGCCGCGCGCGCTCATCGGCTTCGCCGGGCCGCGCGTCATCCAGGACACGGTGCACGAGACGCTGCCGGAGGGTTTTCAGCGCAGCGAGTTCCTGCTCGAGCACGGCGGACTGGATATGATCGTCGACCGGCGCGACATGCGCGAGCGCATCGGGCAGCTGCTGCGGCTGCTGCAGAAGCGACCCGCGCTGCAGGCCGCGTGAACCGCCGCACCCTCGCGCAGTGGCTGCAGTATCAGCAGGGCGTACACGCACGCAGCATCGACCTGTCGCTCGAGCGGGTGCGCGAGGTGGCCGCGCGGCTCGGGCTGCTGCAGCGGCGCTGCCCGGCCGCGATCGTCGGCGGCACCAACGGCAAGGGCTCCACCGCGCTGATGCTGGCGCAGCTGCTGCGAGCGGGCGGGCGGCGCGTCGGTCTGTACACATCCCCGCACCTGGTGCGCTACAACGAGCGGGTGCAGATCGACGGGCGCGAGGCGGGCGATGAGGCTCTGGTCGGCGCCTTCGAGCGCATCGAGGCCGCGCGCGACGCGGTCACGCTGACCTACTTCGAGTACGGGACGCTGGCCGCCCTGGAATTGTTTCGCGAGAGCGCGGTCGACGTGATGGTGCTGGAGGTGGGACTGGGTGGTCGGCTCGATGCCACCAATCTCATCGACGCGGACGTCGCGCTGCTGTGCTCGGTGGGAATGGATCATCGCGACTGGCTCGGGGACTCCCTCGAGCAGATCGGCGCGGAGAAGGCCGGCATCTTCCGCCCCGGCCAGCCGGTGGTGCTCGGTAGCCCGGACATGCCGCAGAGCGTGTGGCAGCGGCTGCGCGCACTCGACTGCACGGTGCTGTGTGCTGCGCGCGAGTTCTCCTGGTACATCGAGGGTGCGGGCTACGGATTCGAGCCCTGGCACTACCGCTCGGAGCGCTGCGCGCTCGGTCCGCTGGCGGCGCCGGCGCTGGCGGGCGCCGTGCAGTACGGCAACGCGGCCTGTGCGCTCACGGCCCTGCCGTTCCTGGGCGAGGCGGGCGGCTATGAGCGCGAGCGCCTCTCGCAGGCGCTGCGCACGCTGCGCCTGCCGGGGCGCTTCCAGATCGTGCCCGGCGAGGTCGAGTGGATCCTCGATGTGGCCCACAACGAGCCGGCCGCGCAGGTGCTCGCGGCGGCGCTGCGCTCGAGGCCCCGCGCCGGCCGTACCCTGGCGGTGGCGGGCATTCTGGCGGACAAGGATGCCGCGGCGATCAGCCGCGCGCTCGATGAGGTGATCGACCAGTGGGTGCTCGCGAGCGTGCCGGAGGAGCCGCGCGGACTGTCCGCCGAGGCGCTGGCGGCGCGGCTGGCGCCGCTGCGGGGCACACCGCTGCGCGAGTCCTCGGTGCCGGCCGCGTGCGCGCGCGCGCGTGAGCTGGCGCACCCCGGCGATCGCATCGTCGTGCTGGGCTCCTTTCACGTGGTCGGCCCGGCGCTCACCTGGCTTGGGCTATACTGAGACGTGAGGTTATGGAAAATCGCCTCAAAGAGCGTCTGACCGGGGCCGCGATCCTGGTGGCGCTGATCGTGCTGATCGTACCGGAGATGTTTCGCAGCGCGCCTCCGGCTCCGGCCCTCACGCTGCGTCCGCCGTCGGGCGGCGAGGGACCCCCGGTACGCTCCTATACGATCGAGCTGAACGCCCATGGCGCGAGCGCGGCGCCGATGCAGCTCTCGGGTCCACCGGCGGGGAGCGAGGCTGCTCCGGCACAGGCCCGGGCCCCGGTGCAGGCCAAGGCCCAGGCGCAAGCCCAGGCCCCGGCTGAGGCCCCGGGCTCGGCTGCGGCCCCGGGCTCGGCAGGTCGGCCTCCGGCCGGCCCGTCGGCCGCCGAGGTGGCTGGCCGCGCCGCGGTGGCGCCCAGGGCCGCCGCGGCCCCGGCCCCTGGCGCGGGTGCGGGCTGGTCGGTGCAGCTGGGGGTGTTTTCCCGATCCGCCAACGCCGCGCGGCTGGTGCATGAGGCGCGCAGCCAGG
>DATJSD010000113.1:0-22615 GCA_035504335.1 Steroidobacteraceae bacterium
AATCAGGACAGCATCAATGCGTCGCTGATTTTTGCGGGCATCTCGCAACTCGCCAGCATCAATCATGTAGCATCCAATGATCTGGTCCAGGCGCTGATCGAGGACGTCGTGTCGGATGGTGTCTTCAATGGCACTGCCAACGGCACGGCAATCCTGCTCAATCTCGACACCGGCCAGGGAACCATTGCGCTCTCGCAGATCGAGGCCGGCGCGCTCACGGGGTTGGCTGCCGCCATCACGAGCTTCGCTGATTCGTCGGCCAATGCGTGCCAGGTGGCCGTCATCGGCAATTTGCTAACGGCTCTTGCGAACGATCCCGGATTGTATGTAACCCCCGCGGCCCCTTCGGGCGTCGTCGCTACGCCCGGGAATGGCCAGATCACCATCACATGGCTGCCGGTCGCCGGCGCGAACTCCTATAACGTCTATGTCGCCACCGAGAGCGGCGTGCAATCTACAGCAACCAACCTGCCGGGGTTCGCAAGCTACCTGAATGTCACGAGCCCCTATGTGCTCGGCAATCTGTCCAACGGTACCCCATACTATTTTGTCGTCACAGCCGTGAATGGGGTCACCACATTCGGCACCGAAAGTCCGGCATCTACGCAGGTGAGCGCGACGCCATCGGCGGACCTCGGAGCGTCGGTGACGATTGATCAAAGCAATCCGCAGAGCGTTTCGGTCAACGGGACATTGACCTTCACGGCCACCGTGACGGGCAGCAGCAATCCGAGTGTCACCTGGAGCGTGTCCCCGGCTTCGGGATGCGGGTCGATAGACGCATCCGGTACCTACACGGCACCGGCCAGCCCGGCCACCTGTCAGGTGATCGCTACCAGTGTCGCGGACCCGAGTGCCGCAGCGAGCGTCACCGTCAACGTGACCGCGCCGGTCACCCTGGTGTCGATCGCCGTGCTGCCCGCCGACGCGACCCTCGCGGTCGGAACTACCCAGCAATTTGTCGCGACGGGCACCTACTCAAACCAAACCTCTGCGAACCTGACGAGTCAGGCAACCTGGGTCAGCTCCAATCCGACCGTGGCCACCGTAGGCAGTGCCAGTGGCACCGCGGGTCTTGCCACTGCGGTGGCTGCGGGTACAGCGACGATTTCCGCGGAAGTTGCCGGCGTCACCGGAACGACACAGCTGACGGTCGGATCCGGCACGCCAACCGTGGTGGCTCTATCGACGGGATTCTTGAACAGCAGCTGTGCCATCCTGTCGAACGGCAATACGATGTGCTGGGGCTGGGACAGCGAAGGTGTCCTGGGAGACGGCAATTCTGTCCAGGCAGTGTCGACTCCCGTACTGGCTACCAACATATCTGCCAGCAATCCGGCAACCGCGATCTCGATGAACTCGGCGACCTGCGCGGTGCTGAGCGATGGGAGCATTCAGTGCTGGGGCTACAATACCTATGGATCTCTGGGAAATGGCTCCACCACAAGCTCGCTCACCCCGGTCATCACGTATCCGAACACCGCCAATAATCCGGCAATACAGGTATCCGTCGGAGAGTATTCTGCGTGTGGGCTCTTTCATGACGGAACCATCAGCTGCTGGGGATCGGATCAGTCCTCCGTCGAGGTGGGCGCCCTCGGCAACGGAACGTCCGGATATTCGCTGACCCCTGTACTTGTCAGCAACATCACCTCGGCCAATCCGGCCACGCAGATCTCGGTGGGCTGGGGCGCAGCTTGTGCACTCCTGCAGGACCAAACGGTCGATTGCTGGGGTAGCAATTATGAGGGGGATCTTGGGGACGGAACCTCCACTGGACCAGACACCTGTTCCACAGATGGACCATGCAGCACGGTCCCTGTGGCGGTATCGAATCTCAGCAACGTCACGGCGATCTCGGTCGGCGGCTCGAACGCCGCATGTGCCCTGAAGAGCGACGGAACGGTATGGTGCTGGGGCGCCAACGCCTATAGCCAGCTGGGTGAATCACCCCAGTCGTTGAGTCAAGCGGACGAGCCAGTGCAGATCTCCGGCATCAGCACTGCCACCGCGATCTCGGTGGGCAATACCTCTGCCTGTGCGCTGCTCTCCAACGGGACGGTACAATGCTGGGGCTACATCCTGGTCAACGAAGTGGGAGGGGCAAGTCAGTACACCTCCCAGCCCACTCCGGTAACGGTCAGCAACCTCTCGAGCGCCACCTCGATCACCGTCGGTAACGGCTCTGCGTGCGCCCTCTTGGCCAACGGCACCGTGCAATGCTGGGGATTCAACGGCGATGGTAACCTGGGCGATGGAACGACCACCGATTCCACGACACCGGTGCAGGTGATAGGTTTGCCGTAAGGCTGCTTGGGGCGAGCCAACCTGCACTTCGTTGCTGTGAAAACCGGGGCTGAGGCACAGCGATGCGCGCGACCCGCAGACCGCCAGCACCTGGGTGGTCCCGACACCAGTTCGGTCCGCAAACGATTAAGCATTTGATTTTTGGTAGGCGCGAGTGGGATCGAACCACCGACCACCACCATGTCAAGGTGGTGCTCTACCACTGAGCTACGCGCCTACGATGCGATCCCTGGGGTGAGGCCGCGCCCGCCGCCGCACGGTGGCCCGGCGGCATCACGACGGCTACGCCAGACGATACCGAGCACGGCGATGGCTGGCAAGCGGCGCCTACCGGCTGCCGGCGGCCGCCACGCTGGCCGCCGGTTGCGCCTCGGCGTGCGCCCGCAGTGCCACCAGCGCTGCCGGCAACTGCTTGCGCAGTGAGCGTCGCACGATGACACGCGGCACCCAGAAGCCCGGCTTGATCGAGACGCGATATTCGACGGTGGTGGTGCCGTCGGCGTCCGGCTGCAGAACCCAGCTGCCCGTCTCGTCCTTGAGGTCACCGGCCACACGGTGAAAGTCCATGCGCAGTGGCGGCTGCAGGTCGTTGCGGCAGATGGAATGCACCATCGGCAACAGCGGCGCGTACTTGATGTCATGCTCGACGACCACCCAGGAGCCGTCGGCGGCGGCGCGCAGCTGCGCGCAGCGCCTGAGCCCCGGAATGAGGTACTTGGCGTAGCGGCATTGGGTGATGAATTTCCAGATGGACTGCGGCGGCGCATGCACGCGGATCGCGGCGTCGACGCTGGCGCGTGCGTGCTGCGTGTCGAGCGAGCTGCGCATGACGACCTCGCCGGCCGCAAGCTGCGCCTGCAGCGCCGGGGCGGCGAGCCAGGGGCTCTGCGCCCTTGCCGTGGCGGGCAGCAGCAGCACGAGCACGGCCGCCGCGACGCACAGCACTGCGCCCGGGCGCACGCGCGCTCCAGCGAAGGTGCGCGCGCCGGCGCGAGGGCTGGCGCGCCTCTTCCCGCCTGGACCCACGGCGCCGGCAATGTACTCCCGCACGGTTCCCCTCCCGATCGCCGGCGGCGCGTGATCCGCCCCCTGCTCCGCGATCCACACCCTGGCGACACCCGACTTATAAACAAATGCCGCGCGGGCCACAACCACGCGATGCCCGATCAGGCCGACGGCGTGGGAGCGGGGACCGGCCCGGCGAGCGCGGGCTCGTCGGAACCCAGGGCGCCGGCGGTCAGGTCGAGCTCGAGCTGGCGCAGCTGCTCGAGCTGATCGCGCAGCAGCGCCGCCTGCTCGAACTCGAGGTTGCGCGCATGCCGGTACATATCCGCTTCCACGCGCTTGAGCTCGCGGGCGATGTCCGCCGCGCTGCGCAGCCGCCCCGCCTCGGCCAGCGGGCTCCTGCCGCGGGCCCCTCGGCCGCGGGCGGCCGCGCGACTGCCGGCGGCGCCCGCCACGCGCGCGCCCTCCATGATGTCCATGACGGGTTTGATGATGCCCTGGGGCGTGATGCCGTGCAGTCGGTTGAATTCCAGCTGCCGGTGGCGCCGCCGCTCGGTCTCGGCCATCGCGCGCTGCATCGAGCCGGTGATCTGGTCCGCGTACAGTATCGCCCGCCCGCGCACGTTGCGCGCCGCGCGGCCGATGGTCTGGATCAGCGAGCCTTCCGAACGCAGGAAGCCCTCCTTGTCTGCGTCGAGCACCGCCACCAGCGCGACCTCCGGCATGTCCAGCCCCTCGCGCAGCAGGTTGATGCCTACCAGCACGTCGAAGCGCCCGAGGCGCAGATCGCGGATGATCTCGACCCGCTCCACCGTCTCGATGTCGGCGTGCAGGTAGCGCACACGCACGCCATGCTCATGCAGATATTCGGTCAGATCCTCGGCCATGCGCTTGGTCAGCGTGGTGACCAGCACGCGCTCGCCCTGCGCGACGCACTGATGGATCTCGGAGAGCAGGTCATCGACCTGTGTGCGCACCGGGCGCACCTCGACCGCCGGGTCCAGCAGACCCGTGGGCCGCACGACCTGCTCGACGACCTGTCCGGACCTTCTCGCCTCGTAGGGGCCCGGGGTGGCCGACACGAAAATCATCTGCGGAGCGAGTCGCTCCCACTCCTCGAATTTCAGCGGACGGTTGTCCAGCGCCGAGGGCAGGCGGAAGCCGTACTCCACCAGCGTCTCCTTGCGCGAGCGGTCGCCACGGTACATGGCTCCGAGCTGCGGGATCGTCTGATGGCTCTCATCGACGATCAGCAGCGCGCTGTGCGGCAGGTAGTCGTACAGGCAGGGCGGTGGCTCTCCGGGCTGCCGGCCGGAGAGGTAGCGCGAATAGTTCTCGATGCCCGAGCAGTAGCCGACCTCCTGGATCATCTCCAGATCAAAGCGCGTGCGCTGCTCCAGGCGCTGCGCCTCGACGAGCTTGCCTTCGCCGTGCAGCACCGCCAGCCGCTCCGCCAGGTCCTCGCGGATCTGCTCGATCGCCTGCGCGAGCCGCTCGCGCGGCGTGACGTAGTGAGTGCCGGGGTAGACGGTGTAGCGGGGAATGCGGCCGATCAGCGCCCCGGTCAACGGATCGATCAGCGACAGGTTCTCCAGCACGTCGTCGAACAGCTCCACGCGCAGCGCCTCGCGGCCCGACTCCGCCGGGAAGATGTCGACGATGTCGCCGCGCACGCGATAGGTGCCGGGCTGCAGATCGACGTCGTTGCGCGTGTACTGCATCTCGGCCAGCCGGCGCAGCAGCCGCCGCTGGTCGATGCGCTCGCCGCGCACCAGATGCAGCACCATCGACAGGTAGGCCTTGGGATCGCCCAGCCCGTAGATCGACGAGACCGTCGCCACGATGATCGTATCGGGCCGCTCCAGCAGCGCCTTGGTGGCCGACAGGCGCATCTGCTCGATGTGCTCGTTGATCGAGGAGTCCTTCTCGATATAGGTGTCGCTCGCCGGTACGTACGCCTCCGGCTGGTAGTAGTCGTAATAGGACACGAAGTACTCGACCGCATTGCGCGGGAAGAATCCGCGCAGCTCCCCGTAGAGCTGCGCGGCGAGCGTCTTGTTGTGCGCGAGCACCAGGGTCGGACGCTGCACCCGCTCGACGACGCGCGCCACGGTGTGCGTCTTGCCCGAGCCGGTGACGCCGAGCAGGGTCTGGTGCGACAGGCCCGACTCGAGCCCGTCGACCAGCCGCTCGATGGCCTCGGGCTGATCTCCCGCCGGGGTGTAATCGGCATGCAGTTCAAAGCGATCGGCGACCTTGCTCATTGGCAATCTCTCAGCACCGGACCCGGCGGACGCCCCAGGGGCGCAGGCCCCACCGGCGCATGCCCCGCGGGTGGGCGGGCCGCGCGGAATCTCTTAATATAGCTCCCCGGCCAATCCGGCCCCCCTCTTACCTCAAGCCAAGGAGTGTTCGTGCCCGCATCCATCTCCAGGCGCGCGCAGCGCATCAAGCCCTCCCCGACCCTCGCGGTCACCGCGCTCGCGGCCAAGCTCAAGGCCGAGGGCAAGGACATCATCAGCCTGGGGGTCGGCGAGCCGGATTTCGACACTCCGGCGCCGGTCAGCGAGGCGGGCATCGACGCGATCCGCAGGGGCTTCACGCGCTATACGAACGTCGAGGGCATCAACGAGCTGCGCGACGCCATCGCCGCCAAGTTCAAGCGCGACAATGGTATCAGTTACGAGCGCGCGCAGATCCTGGTGTCCACCGGCGCCAAGCAGACGCTCTACAACCTGTGCATGGCGGTGCTCGATGCCGGCGATGAGGTCATCATTCCAGCCCCCTACTGGGTGTCCTATCCGGACATGGTCATGCTGGCGGAAGGCATTCCCGTCACCCCGAGCGCCGGGCCCGAGCAGGGCTACAAGATCACCCCCAAGCAGCTGGCGGCGGCGATCACACCCAAGACGCGGCTGGTGCTGCTGAACAGTCCGAGCAACCCCACCGGCGCCGCCTACACGCGCGTGGAGCTGCGCGCCCTGGCCGACGTGCTGGTCGAGCATCCGCGCGTGCTGATCGCCACCGACGACATCTACGAAAAGATCTACTGGGCGCCCGAGCCGTTCTCGAGCCTGTTGACGCTCGCCCCCGAGCTCTACGAACGCACCGTCACCATCAACGGCTGCTCGAAGAGCTATGCCATGACCGGTTGGCGCATCGGTTACTGCGGCGGACCGAAGGAGATCGTGACCGCCATGGCGACGATCCAGGGGCAGTCGACTTCCAACGCCTGCAGCATCGCCCAGCGCGCGGCACTCGCGGCGCTCACGGGCGATCAGCAGTGCGTCGCCGATATGGTGCGGGCGTTCAAGCAGAGACACGACTACGTGACCGCCGCGCTCAACACTCTGCCGGGTGTGTCGTGCCTGCCGGCGGCCGGAACCTTTTACGCCTTTGCCGACGTGCGCGGCGCCATGCGCAACCTCGGCCTGCGCGACGATGGCGCGTTCGCCGAATACCTCCTCAATCGGGCCGGGGTCGCGGTGGTGGCGGGCTCGGGTTTCGGCGCGCCCGGGCACATGCGCCTGTCGTTCGCCTGCAGCCATGAGCTGCTCGAGCGCGCGATCGAGCGCCTGCGCGGCGTGCTGCCCGAGCAGGCCAAGGTCAAGACGGCCTAGCGGGAGCGCACATGCCGCTGAACCACTATGTGACACTGGGCCGCTCGGGACTGCGCGTCAGCCCCTTCTGCCTGGGCGCCATGACCTTCGGCTCGGAGTGGGGCTGGGGATCCAGTCCCGAGGATTCGGGGCGCATCATCGATCGCTACCTCGATCTGGGCGGCAACTTCATCGATACCGCCAACGTCTACACCAAGGGACACTCCGAGCGGATCATCGGCGATCACTTCAAGGGCAGCGCCTCGAAGCGCGATCGCACCGTGATCGCCACCAAGTTCTTCGGCACGATGCTCAACGGTGATCCCAATTCGGGCGGTGCGGGGCGCAAGGCCCTGCTCGCAGCGTGCGAGCAGTCGTTACGACGGCTGCAGAGCGATCACATCGATCTGTATTGGATGCACTGCTGGGATGTGCACACGCCGATCGAGGAGACCTTGCGCGCCCTCGATGATCTGGTCGCCGCGGGGAAAGTGCGCTACATCGGCTTCTCGGATACCCCCGCCTGGAAGGTCATGCAGGCGCAGATGACCGCGGGGTTTCGCGGCTGGACCCCGCTCATCGCGCTGCAGCTGGAGTATTCGCTGCTGCAGAGAACCATCGAGGGGGAGCTGGTTCCGCTGGCGCTCGAGCACGGATTGGGCATCACCCCCTGGTCGCCGCTGAAGGCTGGCGCGCTCAGCGGCAGGTACACCCGCGCCAACGCGGGCAAGATGCAGGCCGCGCGCGGCGCCTGGACCACCTCCGCCCTGAACGATCGGGCCTACGCGGTCATCGACGCGCTGCTGCAGATCGCCCAGGAAGCGGGCTCCACACCGGCGCGCGTGGCGCTGTCCTGGGTGCAGAATCGTCCCGGGGTCACCTCCACCATCATCGGCGCTCGCACCCTGGAGCAGCTGGAGGACAACCTCGCGGCGCTGGATCTGCGGCTGCTGCCGCAGCAGACCGCCAGATTGGACGAGCTGACCGCCCCGCAGCTCAACTTCCCGTTCGAGTTCGTGAAGAGCGCCGCGGCCTTCTCCAGCAGCGGCACCGTCGTCAACGGCGTCAGCGCCCCCGTGAACCCGCTCGCGCCGAAGAGCGAGCAGGATCGCTTCTGATCAGCTCGCTTCTGATCAGCTCGCCGGGAGATCCGCGGCCCCGGCGTATGCAACACCAGGCAGGTCGCACGCGCTGACGTCGCTCGATTCCGAGCTTCGCCGGTTCGCGCGCCGGCTGCCCGGTGCCGCACTTGCCACCAACGCGTCAGCCTTCGTGCTGCTGCCAGTGCGTCTCAAAGTTCCGGCGCACGCTCGCGAGCACGCCCGGCAGCTGCGTCTTCTGCGACGGCGTCAGCACGTCGTAGAGCCGCTGCTCGGTGGTGGTCGCCAGGTCGATACGCGCCACGGCGTCGCGTCTGGCCACATGCACTGCGTGTGCGAACTCGGCGCTACCCGGGTTGAACAAGCCGGGCAGGTTGCTCCTCGCCAGCTCGTCTTCTCTGACGAAACGACGGTGCGCCCGCGCCAGGATGTCCTTGACCTGCCGCTGCTGGGTGGAACTCAGATCGAGCTTCCGAAACGCTCCCGCCAGACCGCGGTCGAGTCCCTCGGACCGCAGCATGCGCACCCGATAATTCCAGGTCGGTGCGGATGTCGCGGGCGCCGCGCTCGTAGCCGCGGCACCCGCGGTGGCGGCACCGGTGTCGCTCGTCGCCGCTGCCGCAGCACCCGCGCCCACCAGTCCCGTCATCGCCAGAGCCGCGACCAGCCATTGAAATACCGGTCTACGTGGAATCTTCATAACACCACCTCTTCGGTGAATACGTATATTGTTAAACGCACGAGGCCCCTCGATGCGCACAGCGCGAGCCGCGGCGAGGCAAGCCCCCGGCGAGCTCTGGTGCTTTGCGGCGCAAGCGTGGAGCAAACGCGGCGCAAGTGCGGCGCCGCGATGCGAATGCAGCGATGCAGACGCAGCGCGGGAAGCGCGGGGACGCAAGCGCCGCTACGCACTACCCACAATGGTCGATGCGGTTTTGCGGCACTACTCTTTTTGCGGCGAGGCATGGCTCATGGGCTATTACATCTCGAAGACCGTCAACCGACCGTTCGACGTGGTCGTCGCCGACGTCACGGCGCGCCTGCGGGCACAGGGCTTTGGCCTGCTCAGCGACATCGACGTGCAGGCAACCCTGAAGTCGAGGCTGGGTGCCGACATGTCCAGGTACCGGATCCTCGGTGCCTGCAACCCGCGTTTCGCGCATGAGGCCTTGAAGCTCGAGGACAAGCTCGGCGTGCTTCTGCCCTGCAACGTCATCGTCCGGGAAACGGCAGATCACCAGGTCGAGGTCGCCAGCGTCGACCCCGTTACCGCGATGGAGCGCACGGGCAACGCCGCACTGCGCCCCATGGCCGAGCAGGTGCGTCGCCTGCTCGCGGACGCCCTCTCGAACATCGACGCTTAGTGGCATGCACCCCTATCCGCACACCTACATCGCCGCCGCGACCGCTCAGGGCAGCGGCATGGTGGCGGTCACGTCGCCGCAGTCCTCGACGAGCCTGGAGACGGCGGCACCGCCCGAGTTTGATGGACCCGGTGGCGTGTGGTCACCCGAGACGCTGTTGTGCGGCTCGATCGCCGACTGTTTCATACTGACATTCCGCGCACTGAGCCGGGGCGCCCGCTACCCGTGGCTGCAGCTCGAATGCCGCGTGGAAGGCGTGCTCGAGCGGGTGGGGCAGAACTCGCAGTTCACCCGCTACACGACCTTCGCCCATCTGAGCGTGCCGGAAGGCGGCGACATCGCCAAAGCCCATGAGCTGCTCGAGCGCGCCGAGCAGGGTTGCCTGATCGCCAACTCGCTGCGGGGAACACGCACGCTCAAAGCGCAGGTCAGCGTCGCAAGTCCGCTCAGCGCCGTCGCCTGACCCGGGCCACCGCGGCTGATCGCCACCGCGGCGCCTCGGCCGATGGGCAACGGCCTGGCTCCCGTGGCAAATTGCGCCCCGTCATGAACGAGGCCTTGGGACAGAGCATGCCGCCGGCGCCGGGGCTCACCGGCGAAGAGGCCCGCCGCCGCCGCCAGCAGTACGGCTCGAATGCCGTGGCGCCGACCGCGCCGACCGCCGTGCGGCAGCTGCTCGCAAAATTCTGGGCGCCGGTTCCCTGGCTGCTCGAAGTGGCCATCCTGCTGCAATTCATGCTGCACGAGTACCTCGAGGCGCTGGTGATCGCGGTACTGCTGGTGTTCAACGCGGCGCTTGGCTGGTTTCAGCAGCAACGCGCCCAGGCGACGCTCGATGCCCTGAAGTCGCAGCTCGCGCTGCTCGCCGTGGTACGGCGCGACGGGCTCTGGCGGACGTTGGCCGCGACGGAGCTCGTGCCCGGCGACGTCGTCAAGCTCTCGCTCGGCGCCATCGTGCCGGCCGATGTGCGTCTCGTGCAAGGCGACATTCTCGTGGATCAATCCATGCTGACGGGAGAGTCGCTGCCGATCGAGGCCGCTGCGGGCGCGGGCACCTATGCAGGGTCGCTGGTGCGGCGGGGGGAGGCCGTCGCCGAGGTCACGGCGACCGGCGAGCGCACCCGCTTCGGCAGAACCGCGGAGCTCGTGCGCGTCGCTCACGGGCGCAGCACCCAGCAGCAGACGGTCCTGCGGGTGGTGCGCAACCTGGCCGTCTTCAGCGCCACCCTGGTGTGCGTGCAACTGGCCTACGCCACCGCCGACCGGATGACGGGTCCGGAGATGATTCCGCTGGTGCTGACCGCCGTGCTGGCGGCGATTCCCGTGGCACTGCCGGCGACCTTCACACTGGCGTCGGCGGTTGCCGCGAAGAGCCTGGCCGCCCTCGGGGTGCTGCCGACCCGGCTGTCGGCCGTCGATGAAGCCGCGACCCTGGACGTGCTCTGTTCCGACAAGACCGGCACGCTCACACAGAACGCCCTGGCAGTCAGCGCCGTCCACGCCTGCGCCGGCTGGGACGAAGCGCGTGTGCTGGGCCTTGCCGCGCTGGCCAGCGCGGACAGCGGCACGGATCCGGTGGATGCGGCCATTCGCAGCGCCGCGGCGCGCACGCCCGCAAAGGGGTTGCCGACGCGCACGCGTTTCGTGCCATTCGATCCGGCGCGGAAAATGTCCGAGGCCGATGCGCGCGACATCGACGGCCAGGCGCTGCACATCGTCAAGGGCGCCTTCGCGCGCGTCGCGCAGCTCACGACCCCGGTGCCGGAGGCCAGCAGCGCCGTGCGCGCGTTCGAGGCCCAGGGGTATCGGGTGCTGGCCGTCGCAGCCACCGCCCGCTCGCCGCCCTCGCCGCCCTCGCCGCCCTCGCCGTCCTCGGCTCCGGCCTTCGTCGGCCTGATCGCACTCAGTGATCCGCCGCGACCGGACGCCGGGCCGCTGATTCGCGAGCTCGAGCAGCTCGGGGTTCGCACCGTGATGGCGACCGGCGATTCGGCGGCGACCGCGAGCGTGGTCGCACGGGCCGTGGGGCTGCAGGGGCCGGTCTGTTCCGCCACCCCGCTTCCCGAACGCATCGAGCCCGGCGAGTACGCGGTGTTTGCGGGGATCTTCCCCGAAGACAAATTCCACATCGTGCGGGCTTTTCAGGCGAGCGGACACACCGTCGGCATGTGCGGGGACGGCGCCAACGATGCCCCGGCGCTGCGGCAGGCACAGATGGGCATCGCCGTCTCCACGGCCACCGATGTGGCCAAGTCCGCCGCGGGCATCGTGCTCACCCGGCCAGGACTGAGCGGAATCGTGCAGGCGATTCGTGCCGGGCGGGTCACCTATCAGCGCATCCTCACCTACACGCTCCGATCGGTGACCACCAAGATCAACCAGATGCTGTTCCTGACCGTCGGCCTGTTCATCACCGGACACGCCATTCTCACCCCCATGCTCATGGTGCTGGTGATGATCAGCGGGGACTTTCTGGCCATGTCCGCCACCACCGATCGCGTGCGCCCCTCGCCGCAGCCCAACGCCTGGCGCATCGGGCGAGTGACCGTCGCCGCGGTCGTTCTGGGCATCTGCGACCTGCTCTTCTGTGTGGCGATACTCATCGCCGGCCTGCGATCGGGACTGGCACCGGGCGAGGGGCTGCGAACCCTGGCCGCCGTCACGCTGGTCTGCGCCAGCCAGGCGAGTTTCTACGTGGTACGCGACCGCCGGCATCTGTGGAGCTCGCGCCCGAGCCTGTGGGTGGTGCTGTCCTCGCTGGCCGACGTGACGATCATTGCGCTGTTCGCCGGCAACGGCTTCCTGATGCACGCGATTCCCTGGTCGCTCATCGGCAGGGTCGTGCTGGCGGCCGCGCTCTTTACCCCGCTGCTCGACGGGGTCAAGTCCCTGCTGTTCACGGGCTTGCAGATCCGCGACGCCGTTCCCCGGTAGACTGGCTGCATCGAGGGCAGCCGCGATCCGGATCGACCATGATCAGCGCCGGGGGTATTGCTTTCATCGTCGCCGTCGCGGCCAGCGTCGGCGTGGAGCTGTGGCTGGCGCATCGGCAGGTCGTAGCGGTGCTGGCGCATCGCGAGCGCGTGCCCGCTGCCTTCGCCGACAGTTTCACCCTCGAGCAGCACCGTAAGGCGGCGGATTACACCGTCGCCCGGCTGCGCCTGCAACGCATCGGTACGCTGCTCAGCGCGGCACTCACCCTCGCCCTCACCCTCGGAGGCGGGATCACGGACTTCGATGCCCTGTGGCGGCGCAGCGCATGGCGCGAACCCTGGCTGGGTCTCGCGGTGATCGCGACACTGGGCATCGCGATCGCTGCGATCAATCTGCCGCTGTCGCTGTGGCGAACCTTCCGGCTGGAGGCGCGCTTCGGATTCAACCGCACCACGGCGGCGCTGTTCCTCGCCGATCTGGGCAAGAGTCTGCTGCTCGCGGCGCTGCTGGGCGGACCACTGCTGCTGCTGACGCTGCTGCTGATGCAGCATGCCGGCCGGTGGTGGTGGACCTGGGTGTGGGGGGTGTGGCTCGCGGTGTCGCTGCTGATGACGTGGGCCTGGCCGGCATTCATCGCGCCGCTGTTCAACCGTTTCTCGCCACTGACCGACGCGGCGCTCAGGGTGCGCCTGGAGGCGCTGCTCGCGCGCTGCGGCTTCAGCGCCTCGGGGGTGTTCGTCGTCGACGGCTCGCGCCGCTCCAGCCACGGTAACGCTTACTTCACCGGAGTGGGTCGCCACAAACGTATCGTGTTCTTCGATACGCTGCTGCAGCAGCTCGGTCCCGAGCAGATCGAGGCGGTGCTCGCGCACGAGCTGGGTCATTTCCGCCTCGGGCACATCCGCCAGCGCCTGCTCGTGTCCGCCCTCACGATGCTGGCGGGTCTGGCGGCCTTCGGCTGGTTGACCGGCAGGCCCGGCTTCTACGCCGCGCTCGGTGTGCGCACTCCCTCGCCGCACGCCGCCCTGCTGCTGCTCGCGATGGTCGCGCCGGTGCTGCTGTTCTTCGTCAGCCCACTGGGCGCGCTCTGGTCGCGCCGTCACGAGTTCCAGGCCGACCGCTTCGCAAGCGAGCACTCCAGCGCGAGCGAGCTCGCCACGGCTCTCGTGAAGCTCTATCGCGACAACGCCAGTACCCTGACGCCGGACCGGCTGTACGTGTCCTTCTATTACTCGCATCCCCCCGCGCTCGAGCGCATCCGGCGTTTGTGCGCCCCCCGGGCGGGGAGCCCGGCCGGCGAGCCCGTCAATTGATCCAGATCAAGATGGCGGGCTGCCGCCCCCCCGATAATGCCGCCGGCGGCTCATCCGTGAGTGATGTGCGGATATGCGCAAGGGAGGCTGATGACAGCGCTGGCGGAACGCGCACGCGGGGCGCGGCGAGCGTGGCGCAGGCTTGGCGGACGGTGCACGCTGGGGGCCGTCGGTTGCCTGCTGGTTGCGCTGGCCGCGGGCTGCACGGGTAGCACCGGAGCGCAGGGGCCGGCCGGTCCCGCCGGCTCGACCGGACCCGCGGGCCCGCCCGGCAGCTCCAGTCTGACGGCGCTGGAGGTGAGCACGGCAACCTCGATCACCGCCACCATCACCAGCGTCACGGTGCCCGCCGCCGCCCCGATTCAGCCGGTGGTCAAGTTCACGCTGGTCGATCAGATCGGCGAGCCCCTGAAGGGCCTGACCGCCTCGCAGATCAGCTTCGCGATCGGCAAGCTGGTGCCACCGGGCACGCAGCTCACCGCGATCCCGCCGCAGACCGTCGCGCCCACGCCGCAGAACTCGGCGCAGTGGCAATCCTATATCTATCAGATCGTCAATCCGGCACCGACCAGCGCCGGCACCGGCACCGATCCGGTCACCGGCACCACCCCCGAGCCGCAGGCGAGCACCGAGAGTGCCACCGCGGGCAGCTTCGTCGACAATGGCGACGGCACGTACCAGTACACCTTCCACACCGATCTGTCCTCGGTCAGCGGCGTCACCTATGACCCGACGCTCGTGCACCGCGTCGGCTTCGAGATCCGCGGCGTCACCAACTCGACCTCGGGCGCCACGGTCGCCGCGAACAGTCCGGTGTATACGTTCGAGCCCGCCACGGGGGCGACCTCCGGCTTCGACGACAACGCCATCGTCGATGACGCCACCTGCCTGCAGTGTCATCAGCAGCTGGCCTTCCACGGTGGCGCGCGCACCGAGGTGCAGTACTGCGTGCTGTGCCACAACCCCAGCTCCTTCGACCCGTCCACCGGCAACACCATCGACTTCAAGGTGATGTTCCACAAGATTCACATGGGGGTGCACCTGCCGAGCGTGCAGGCCGGAGGGCACTACTACATCTTCGGCCACGGTAATTCGATCAACGATTACTCGAGCATCGTGTTTCCCACCGACACCACCAACGGGCCGGACACCTGCACCAGCTGCCACAACCAGTCCGACACGAACACACCCGATGCCGCTGATTGGCAGAACGTGCCGAGCATCGAGGCCTGCGGCTCCTGTCACGACAACGTGAACTTCGCCACCGGCGCCAACCACAGCGCCGCCAGTCTCGGCAACCTCACGGACAACGACTGCGCGACCTGCCACGGTCCCGACTCGAACGTGGAGGTCGCCGAAGGCAACGACCAGTACTCGATCGCCGTGGCCTCGGCGCACACCAACCTGGTCGAGCGCAACAAGGTGCTGGCCTATTCGCAGGCCAATTTCGCCTACCAGATCGACTCGATCAATCTCTCCGGAGCGCAGCCGACCGTGACCTTCACGGTCAGCAATCCGAGCAGCGGACAGAACTGGAACATTCTCACGGATCCGCCGTTCACCTATTGCTCACCCGCCACCACCAGCATGGCGGCGGTGCCCTCCTGGCCCACGACCGATTACACCAATGCCTCACCCAGCGGCTTCGTGTCCTCCGAGGCACAGCCGACCTCCACGACGCTCACCTGTCAGAGCCCCGCCAGCGCTCCGACGCCGAACGCCGATGGCAGCTTCACCGCCACGTTGCCGGCGCTGCCCACCGGCCTGAGCGGCTCGCTTGCGGTATCGATCCAGGGATTTCCCGCGTATGACTTCGGCGATGGCCTGGGGCCCCAGGAGCTGATCGTGCCGAGCGTGGTCGGCTACGCGGCCATCACGGGCGGCACGGCGCTCGCGCGCCGCACGGTCGTGGACGTCGCCAAGTGCGACAACTGTCATCAGGTGCTGGTCGCGCACGGCAATCACCGCGTCGACGATGTGCAGGTGTGCGTGCAGTGTCACAACCCGGATGCCACCGATCTGGCGGCGCGCCAGTCTCTCGGCGTCAACGCCAGCAATGCGGCCGACGGGCAGAACGAGCAGCCGCTCGACTTCAAGTACATGATCCACGCGCTGCACGATGGCAACGTGCGGGCGGCCGCCGGCGCCCCGTACGTGATCTACAACGCTCACCTGCCCAGTCCCTACTACGATGACTGGATCGACATCACGCCCTTCCCCGGCGCGCTCAACAACTGCCTGGGCTGTCACGAGGCGGGCACCTACTACCCGCAGGACCCGACCAGCTCCACCTCGCTGGGCACCACGATCGTCAGTCTCAACTCCGCAACGGGCAAACCCTTCACGACACCCGCGGGAGAGACGGCGATCACGCCGGACACGGCGGTGTGCTCCGCCTGTCATGTTGCGTCGACCGACATCGAGCATATGCAGCAGAACGGCGGCAGCTTCACGGCGATGAAGGACGCCAGCAGCCAGATCGTCGGTGGCAACCAGGAGACCTGCGTGCTCTGCCATGGGCCGGGGGCGACCGCCGACGTCGGGGTGGTCCACAACATCTCCGCCTATCAGGAGTAGCGGCGGTGCGGACGCGGCACCGATGAGCGCAGGGGTCCGCGCGGCGCTGCCTGCCCTGGTGTGTGTGCTCCTCGGCCTCGCCGCCGCAGGCCTCGCCGCCGCGCCCGCCCGCGCCGCCTCGGCGCCACCCCTGACGAACGCGACCTACAGCGACAACGGCGCCGACACCTGTCTGACCTGTCACGCCGATGCGGACGTGCTCGGTATCTTCCGCACGGCGCACGCGCGCCCGGACGACCCGCGCGGCCCGTTCGGTCACGGCGGCCTGCAGTGCGAGGCCTGCCATGGACCCGGAGGTCTGCACGCGCGTCGCATGGGGATCCCCCGCGGCGGCATCGTGGATTTCGGTCCCAACGCGCAATCGAGCGTCGCACAGCAGAACCGGATGTGTCTGACCTGCCACCAGAGCGACGCGGCGCGTGACTGGCCCACCAGCGCACACGCCGCCGGCGAGGTCGCCTGCGCCGACTGTCATCGCCTGCACCAGGCGGATGACCCGGTGCGGGACATCGGCACACAGGTCGAGGTGTGCGGCAAGTGTCACGTCGCCGAGCGTACGGCCCTGTACGAGCCCTCACGCCACCCGCTGCGCGACGGCACCATGGACTGCACCTCGTGCCATTCCCCGCATGGCTCGAGCGGTCCCTCCAGTCTGGTGGGCAACACCGTGAACGACACCTGCACGAGCTGCCATGCGCAGTTTCGCGGCCCGTTTCTCTGGGAGCATCAGCCGGTCACCGAAAACTGCGATGACTGCCACACGCCGCACGGCAGCGTGCAGCCGGCGCTGCTGCGCGAGCGCCCGCCCTTCCTCTGCCAGCAGTGTCACGAGACCGCCGGCCATCCCTCGACACCGCAGACCCCGCAGGGGCTGCCGGCCGGCATGCCCAGTCCCCTGCTGCTGACCGGCGGATGCATCAACTGCCACTCACAGGTCCACGGCTCCAATGATCCTTCGGGTGAAGCGCTGATGCGCTGACGGATCGCCGATGAAGCTGAGCAGCTCTCCACCGGTCCGGTTATCCCGCGGCGGCATCGGCCGAATCCACGCCCTGCGGATCGCGGCGGCAGTGCCTGCGCGCGTACTCGCCGCGCGGGTCGCGCGGGTCGCGCTGGTCGCGCTGGCCGCGGCCGCCCAGGCCGGCCACGCCGCCGCGCCGCGCGCGGTGCGCGCCCCGGCTCCGGCCCCCGCGCCACCCGAGCGACCCGACACCAGTCGCTGGGCCTGCTCGCGCTGTCCCTTCTTTCACGGCAACAGCGGCCAGGTGCAGGCCGGCATGCTCTACGCGAACGGCGCCAACGCCAGCTATGGGCGCTATACCGGGCTCGATCATACGGGCGGCTACGCCGATGCAGCCGCCAGCGGCCAGTGGGCGGGCCGTGACGGGGCGTACCTGAATTATCGCTTCGAGGATCTGGGGCTGCCCGCGCGCGGCGGTGACGTGGATGGCGGGCAGGCGGGCCGCTACGATCTGCAGCTGATCTATCAGGGTCAACCCGAACGTCTGTACGACACGACCGCGACCCCGTACCTGGGCGCCGGCTCGCCGAGCCTGACGCTGCCCTCCGACTGGGTGCGGGCCAGCTCCACCGCGGCGATGGCGGCGCTGGACTCGAGCCTGTCTGCCTACGACATCGGTTTCAACCGCAGCAGCGTTGCGCTGCTCGGCCAGCTGTTCGCCACCACGCAATGGACGCTGTTTGCAGACTTCTCCCATCAGCAGGAGAACGGCAGCAGCCTCGGCGGCGGCAGCTTTCTGACCGAGGCCGTGCAGCTGCCCGAGCCGATCGACTACCAGACCAACACGCTCGAGGCCGGCGCGAGCTGGGCGGGACGCATCGCCAGCGTGCGAATCGCCTACACCGGCTCCTGGTTTCAGGATGACAATGCGTCGCTGAGCTGGCAGAACCCCTATCTGCCGCTGGTGGCGGGCTCCGACGCCGGCCGCCTCGCGCTGCCGCCGAGCAACACCCTGCAGCAGGGCTCGCTGACCGGCAACGTGCGCGTACCGCTGTTCAGCGCGACCACGCTGACCTACAGCGCCTCTCTGGGGCGGCTCGGACAGGATGCCGCCTTCCTGCCCACCAGCACCCTGCCCGACTCGACGCTACCCGCACCGGGGGCGCTGAATGCGGACGTGCAGCTGTCCCACTATCGTGTGGCGCTCGCCTCGCGCGTGCTGGCGGCGCTGTATCTGCGCGGCAGCGCCACCTACGACGGGCGTGACGATCGCACCGCGCCCCTCAAGTTCACCCAGGTCATCACCGATGAGCTGCCGGGCGGCGAGGCGATCACGCCCCTCTACAGCGAGGATCGCACCCACCTGGAGGGTAGCGCGGACTATCGGTTTCTGCGCTGGCTCAAGCTCGGTACCGCCGGCGATTATCTGCGAACCCGGTTCTCGCCGGGACAGCTGGTCGATGAGACCGGGCAGCAGCGCGCCTGGGGTTACCTGGATGCCACGCCGCTGTCCGCCTTCAGTGTCAGCGCCAAGGCCGGCAGCAGCACGCGCCGCGCGGGTCCGCTGGATACGGCGGCGCTACCGCCCGGCGAAAATCCGCTGCTGCTCGCCTACGAGTACGCTCCTCTGCAGCAGCAGTTTATCGACCTCTCCGCCGGCTGGACGCTCAGCGCTGCGCTGTCCTGGGCGCTGCAGAGCCGCTGGGACGACGACACCTATCCCCTGTCGCGTCTGGGTCTGCAGGGCGGGCGCGATCGGGATCTGTCCAGTACCCTCAACTGGACCCCGCGCAGCGGGCTGAGCGTCTACTTCGACGGCGGCTACCAGCGACTCACGGCGCTGCAGAACGGTGCCATCGGCGATGGCTCACCGCTCTGGCAACTCAGCGATGCCCAGTACTTCTGGACCGGCGGCGGCGGCGGACAGTGGGTCCCGCGTCCGCGTTGGAGCCTCACCCTCGACTACATGCATGCCGGCACCCGTGCCAATGAGCTGATCGCGGCCGGGGCACCCGCGCAGCTGTTCCCACAGATCGACAGCACCCTGGATTCCCTGACTCTCGCCATGACCTATCAATGGAGCGCCGCATTGCGGCTGCGCCTGCGCTACGGTTTCGAGCACTTCGGCTCCAACGACTGGGCCCTGCAGGGCGTCTACGCCGACACCGTTCCGAACCTGCTGGCGATGGGCGCCCAACCCTATCGCGAGGACGTCAATCTGGTGGGCGCGAGCTTTCTGTACAGCTTCGGTCGCCGCGCCGCCGCCGCCTCGCCATGAGCCAGCCGCCCGCTGGCGCCCCGTCGCGCAACGCTTTACGATGAGGCCGCCGTGAAACTCGCCAAATTTACCAAGTTCCGCGAAGAAAAATTCGGCGGTGTGCTGTTCGAGACGCGCGCCGAGAAGGTCTTCACGCTCAACCCGACCGCCACCGCCGTGGTCCGCGAGATCCAGCGCGGCAGCGACATGCCGCTGCTGCTGGAGCATCTGCGCGAGCGCTTCGAGGACCGTGGCACCCTCGAGCCCGAGGCGCTCGCCTTCATCGCGGAGCTGCGCTCGCAGGGACTGCTCGAAGAATAAAGGGCCAGGCAATGAGCCAGGCGAGCAGCAGCAGCCAGGCGGAGAGCCCGCCCGTGAGCCAGGCGCAGAGCCCCCAGGCGCCCAGCCCGTCAGTGGGCGATAGCACCGCCGACCTCGATGCGCCGCTGTACATCGCCTGGCAGCTGACCAACGAGTGCAACCTCGCCTGTCTGCACTGCATCGAGGAGAGCGGCCCAGGCAAGGCCTTTGCCGACGAGCTCGACCGCACTCAGATCTTCGCGATCCTGGCGCAGTGCACGAGCCTGCAGGTGCCCTACCTGTCGCTGTCGGGCGGAGAGCCGATGCTGCATCCGCTGTTCTTCGAGATGAGCGCCTACCTCTGTGCGAGCGGCACGCAGCTGAAGATCGAGACCAATGCGCACTGCCTGGACGCGGCGCGCTGCGAGCGGCTGGCCGAGCTCGGCGTCAAGGCGGTGCAGGTGAGCCTCGACGGGGCAACCGCCGCCACCTACAACCGCATGCGCGCGCGCGGCGACTTCGCCCAGGCCCTCGCCGGCATCCGTCTGCTGCGCTCGGCGGGCGTGCCCGTGGAGATCAACTTCTCCCCCACGCGCTTCAACGTGCACGAGATCGAGGCGGTGATCGATCTCGCCAGCGAGCTCGGCGCCTACAGCTTCTATACCGGCCGCACGATGTATACCGGCAACGCCGTCAAGACCTGGCACCTGCTGGCACCGTCCGAGGAACAATACCGGAGCTTCTTCGCCGCTCTGCATGCCAAGAGCGCGCAGTATCGCGGCCGCATGCGCGTGTACTTTCACGAGCAGGGACTGCTCGAGGAGCTGCGCTACCGACTGCGGCACCCGGCGGCGCTGCTGATCGTGCTGCCCAACGGCCTGGTCAAGCTGATCAACGCGCTGCCGTTCGTGTGCGGGGACCTGCGTCACCAATCGCTGACGGAGGTCTGGAGCCACTTCCGCCGTGCCTGGGCCGATCAGCGCGTCGCGCAGTTCGTCGAGCAGCTCGCGGCCGATCCGCGCCGCACCGCGGCCCTGCACCGCTGGGTGTATCTGTGAGCCCGCGCGCGCTGTTCGCCCCCGCCAGTGCCGGCCCGCCCGGCAGCGCGCTCGTGCGTCCGTGGCTGCGCATCGTGCGCCTGGTGCGCTACCGCTTCTTCCTGTACGCGGGTCTGATGCCCTACCTGCTGGGCGCCGCCTGGGCGGCAGCGCTGCTGCGACGCTTCGATGCGACGCTGTTCTGGGCCGCCCTGGGCGGGGTGGCGCTGGCGGTGGTGGGTGTGGAGGCTTTCAACGAGTACTTCGATGCGCGCCTGGGCAGCGATCGGGTCTTCAACGTCGAGGATGCGCCGCCGATGTCCGCCGCGGTGTTGTGGCTCGGCATCGGCGCCTTCGCCACGGCGCTGGCGGTCGGTGCCTATCTGACTGCGCGGGTGGGCTGGCCGGTGCTGGCGTTCGCGCTGCTCGGGGGCCTCGCGGCGGTGTTCTACGCGGCCCCGCCGCTGCGCTGGGCGTACCGCGGGCTCGGGGAGCTGGTGATCGGGCTCTCCTATGGTCCCTGGCTGGTGCTCGGCAGCGCGTATCTGCAGACGCGGCGGCTGTCCGCGGCGGAGCTGCTGGCCTCGCTGGTGCCGGGCCTGCTGATCATGTCGCTGGCGGTGGTCAATGCGATTCCCGACTATCACCAGGACCGCCTGGTGGGCAAGCGCAATCTGGTGGTGCGCCTCGGGCGGCGGCGCGCCGTGGGACTGTACCTGGGGCTCGCCGCCGCCGGACTGATCGTCGTCGTCGCGGGTGTCGCCGCATCGATCTTCCCGCCGCAGTGCCTGGCCGCACTGCTGGCGCTGCCGCTGTGGGTGCTGAGTGCCCGACGCGCGGCGCGCAGCTACGAGCAGCCGCGGCGCTTTGCCCCGGCGATCCGCAGCATCGTGCTCTACTATCTGCTGGCGGTGTCGCTGTTCATCGCGGGCATTCTGACGCATCGCTGGCATCTCTGAGCGCCGGCGGCCCGCGCGAATGGCCTCGCATCAGATCGATGCCCTGCAGGCGCCGCTGCTGGTGGCCTGGCAGCTCACGCGCGACTGCGATCTGTGCTGTCTGCATTGCTGCACGGAATCGGCCCCGGGCAAGCGCCTGCCCGATGAGCTGGATGCGCCCGCCGCCCTGGGCCTTGCCGATCAGATCATCGCCAACGAGGTCCCCTACGTGATGCTCTGTGGGGGCGAGCCGCTGATCGTGCCGCACTTCTTCGCGCTGGCCGAGCGCCTCGGTCAGGCCGGCGTGCAGCTGAAGATCGAGACCAACGGGCAGCGCGTGGATGCCGAGGTCGCGCGGCGGCTGGCGCGTCTGCCGCTGCGCTCGGTGCAGGTGAGCCTGGATGCCGACAGCCAGGCAAGCTACGCGCGTCAGCGGCCGGGCGGCTCGCTGCAGAGGGCGTGGGAGGCCTGCCGCGCGCTGCGCGCCGCCGGGGTGCCGTTGGAGATCACCTTTGCGCCCACGCGCTTCAACATCGCGGAGCTCGATGCGGTGATCGAGCGCGCCGTGCAGCTCGGGGCGTTTCGTTTCAATACCGGGCGCCTGATGCGCATCGGCACCGCGGCGCGCCTGTGGGAGCGCCTGCAGCCCGATGCGCGCCAGTACCGCACGCTGCGGGCGGCGCTGCGCGCGCAGCGCGCGCGGCTCGCCGGGCGCCTGGAGCTGTGCTACGAGCCGTTCTCGGTGGCGCAGGCGCTGCGCTCGCAGCGGCGCGAGCCAGCGGCGACGCTGCTGGTGCTGCCCAACGGCGCGGTCAAGGTGGCCGCCGCCCTGCCCCATCTGTGCGCCGACCTGCGCCGTGAGACGCTCGCGCAGGCCTGGCAGGCCTATCGGCGCGCCTGGCACAGTGGCGCGGTGATCGCGG
>DATJSD010000114.1:0-6352 GCA_035504335.1 Steroidobacteraceae bacterium
GCGAGCGATCCGGCAGGCACCTTCGATGCCAATCAGGCGCTGGTGCTGGAGTTCAATCAGGCGAGCGGCCTGCCCCAGGATGCCACGGCGTACAAGAACAACCCGAGCGCCTCGAGTGCGATGCCGCAGCCCGCTTCGCTGATCGCCGGCGGAGCGAGCTTCGCGGGCGCACAGAGCATCAGCATCCCCTCGACGCCCAGCCTGCGGCTCACGCCGTCGCAGGGTTTCACGGCCTCGGCCTGGGTCAAGCCGAACGGCACACAGAACCAGGCGTACCTGATCTCGCTGGCTGACGGCACCCACGAGCTCACCCTCGGCATCGACGGCATGCAGGCCTTCGCGCGCTTTCGAGGCAGCGGGCCGCCGGTCACGGTGACCCAGAGCGGACAGCTCTCGAGCGGCGACTGGCACCAGCTGGCCCTGACCGCAGGCAATGGGCAGCTGGTGCTCTACGTGGACGGCGCGGCCGCCGGGCAGGCTCCCGTGTCGCTGGACGGGATCGGCGGCACCCTGACGATCGGCGCCTCCGACCACGGCAGCAACTTCCTGTCCGGCGACGTCGACGAGGTCAGCGTCGCCAAGACGGTGCGCAGCGCCGACTGGCTGAAGGCTCGGGAGAGCAGCGAGGGCTTGATGGCCCCGCTGGTGATCTACGGGACCGACGGGCAGAAGGCCAGCAGCGGGCAGGGCTCCTACTTCTTGACCGTCGCCAGGAACATCACCGTCGACGGCTGGATCGTGATCATGATCTGCCTCACCATGCTGGTGATCGCGCTGTTCATCATGGTGCTCAAGGCCTTCTACCTTGGCCGGGTCGAGCGGCACAACGCGCGCTTCCTGCACGACTATCACAACCTGTCGGTGACAGCGGATGCCTCCGCGCTCGATCAGAAGGAGTCGAGCGACGAGGAGGAGTTCGACGAGCAGGCCCCGACCGTCGCGGGGCTCATGGGACACGAGGGCAGGTACGGGGTCTCGACTCTGTTCCGTCTCTACCACATGGGAGTCCAGGAGCTGAACAAGCGCCTGGCGGGTCAGGCTGCGGGGGCGCAGCGCGCCATGGTGCTGTCCCCCCAGTCCGTTCAGGCAATCCGCGCCTCGATGGATGCGACGCTCACGCGTCTGCAGCAGCGCCTCTCCGCACAGATGGTGCTGCTGACCATCGCGATCTCCGGTGGTCCGTTCCTCGGGCTGCTCGGTACGGTGATCGGCGTGATGATCACCTTCGCGGCGATCGCCGCCTCCGGAGACGTCAATGTCAACGCCATCGCCCCGGGCACGGCCGCCGCCCTGGCGGCGACCGTCGCGGGGCTGAGCGTCGCGATCCCGTGTCTCTTCGGCTACAACTGGCTGAGCACGCGTGTCAAGGCCATCAACGCCAACAATCACGTGTTCCTCGACGAGTTCGTCGCCCGTCTGGCCGAGCAGTACAGCGAATAACAGGAGCGCCCATGGCCGGTTCCGTCGACAGTGGCGAGGAGGACGTCTACGACGACATCAACATCACCCCGATGCTCGACCTTGCCTATGTGCTGATGATCATCTTCATCATCATGACCACGGCCACCGTGCAGGGCATCAAGGTCAATCTGCCGAAGGCGAGCGCTGCGCCGACGCTCGCCAAGCCGCAGACCAAGGCCATCACGATCACGGCCGACGGCACCATCTACCTGGATACCTTTCCGGTGACGATGCCCCAGCTCGAGGGGCTGCTGCGGCAGTACAAGGCGGTCGACCCGGATCTTCCCGTGATCGTCAAGGGCGATTCGACCGTGCAATACCAGAAGGTCATCGATGTGCTGGATCTGCTCGGGCGGCTGAACATCACGCAACTCGGGTTGGTCACGCAGCGCATCGTGAAGTAGCGGTGGTGCGCATGCGTAGATCCCTGCACCGAGCCGGCTGATCCATGGATCGCCGCCACCGCCTGCTCAAGCGCGCGCCCCTGCTGGGAGGGGTACTGAGCGTCGCCATCCTGATTGCGGTGATGGTGCATTTCATCCGTAGCATCATGACGAGCAAGCAGGAGCCGCGTCAGGCGATCCAGATGGTGACCCTGATTCGGCCGCCGCCGCCGCCGCCGATAGTAAAGCCGCCGCCGCCGCCGCCTGCGGAGAAGGTCGAGCAGCCGCTGCCGAGAGACACGCCTCAGCCAACGCCGAAGGAGAACGCGCCTGCACCGTCTCCCCAGCTCGGCCTCGACGCCACCGGCGCGGCCGGCAGCGACGCATTCGGGCTGGCCGCCCGTCCGGGTGGGGCAGACCTGGTCGGCACGGGCGGGGCGGTGTTCGCCTGGTACACCAGCCGGCTCGCGAGCGCGATGCAGGACCGGCTCTCGAGCGACGCCAGCCTGCGGGGCAAGCAATACACCGGCTCGGTCTATGTCTGGATCGCGGCGGACGGCAGCATCAAGGACGTGCGTCTGGCCGCGAGCACCGGTGATCGGGGCATCGATACCACCATCGCCAGGGATCTTTCCAGCATGGGAAGGATTGGAGAGGCGCCGCCGCTCGAGATGCCGCAGCCCGTGCGGTTGCAGATCGTGTCGCGCAGCTGATCAATCAATCACATTCAGGAGACAGGGAGCATGTCGAGTCACGATCGACGCGGAGGCGTTTGTGCCGCAGCACTCGCGCTGCTGTGGACGGTGCTGCCGGCCGCCCACGGGGCCGACGCGCCTGCGGCCGGCGGCACGGCAGCTGCGGCGCCCGCCGGAGAGGCTGCCGCTGCAGCGGGGGATGCATCTGCACAGCAGCTCGAGGTGCTGCGCAACACCCTGGTCAACATTCTGGAAGCGCTGGTCGAGAAGGGCCTGCTGACGCGAGCGCAGGCCGATCAGATCGTCAAACAGGCGCAGAGCAAGGCCGCCGCCGATGCCGCGGTGGCGGCGGCGCGCGCGGCTGCGCAGGCCGCGCAGGAGAAGGGCGCGGTACGCGTGCCCTACGTGCCGCAGTTCATTCAGAATGAGATCGCCAAAAAGGTCGCCCAGCAGGTGCAGCCCGCGGTGACGGCGGCCGTCGTGGCGCGTGCGAAAAAGGAGGGCTGGGGTATTCCGGGCGCACTGCCCGATTGGGTGCGGCGCCTGACGGTGTTCGGCGACGTCACGGTGCGCGAGCAGAACGACATTTATGCAAAGGATAACAAGCCCTATACCATTCCCGACTATAACGCCATCAACCAATACGGCGGCTTTTCGCTGGTGCCGGGGGTGTACGCGTTCCTGGATACCACCGGAAACCGTAATCGCTTCCGGGAGCGCGCGCGGCTCGGCGTACAGGCGGACATCACCTCAAACATCACCGCGTTCATCCGGTTGGCGTCGGGTTCGCTGGTCGATCCGGGCTCGGAGAGCCAGACCTTCGGCACCTATGCGGAGCGCTGGAGCGTAGGCTTCGATCAGGCCTATATCGTCTGGAATTCGTCTCCGGCACCGCATCTGTCGGGAGCGAGCATCCAGGCCGGCCGCATTCCCAATCCCTGGTTCGCCCCAACCGAGCTGGTGTACGCTCGGGACCTGACGTTCGAAGGGGCGGCCGGGACGCTGCGCTGGGGATGGGGTGCGGGGGGCGACAATCGCTCGCAGCTCTATCTGACGGGCGGGGGTTTCCCCATGCTCGAGATTCCGCTGGTCAACCAGGACAACAAGTGGCTGGTGGGTGGACAGGTCGGCGTCAATCTGCACTTCAGCGACGAGCAATTTCTGCGCACCGGTGCCGCGTACTACGATTTCCTGCACGTCACGGGCATTTACAATCCGCCGTACTCGACCTTCTACAACTTCACCGCTCCGGCGTTCGAGCGCACCGGCAACACCGTGTTCGACATCGCCGATCAGCCCAACAATCCCACCGTGCAGCTCTGGGCGCTGGCGGCTCACTTTCGCATCGCCGATCTTGCGGCGACCTATGAATACGACCTGCGTCGCTATTCCTTCTCGCTCACCGGCGAGGCGGTACGCAACATCGGCTACAACCGCGAGCAGGTCGAGAGCCTCTCAGGGCAGACGATCCCGAGCAACCAGAACCACGGCTACGTCGGGGAGATCAGCTTCGGAGACTCGTTCGTCGGTACCATCCGGGCGCTGCAGTGGCGGCTGGCGCTCGGCTACCGCTACGCGCAGGCCGACGCCGTGCTGGATGCCTGGACCGACGCGGACTTCCACGAGGGCGGCACCAATGCCGCCGGATATTATTTCTGGGGGACGCTGGGAGTCGCCCGCAACACCTGGTTGCGGCTGCGGTACCTGTCGGGGAACGAGATCACCGGCCCGCGCTATGGCCTCGACATCATTCAGTTTGATCTGAACACGCGCTTCTGAGAGCTCGCCGCGAGGTGCCGGTCATGTCACGCGAGGGATCGTTCCGCTTCGGGATCGCGTCAGCCGCGGCAGCGCTGTGTCTCGGGCTCGGGCTGTGGTGCGCCGACAGCGCCCGCGGCCAGGTCGAGCGGCGCGGTGGCGGCGAGAACGCCGCGTTGATGGCCCAGTATCAGCAGCTTCAGACCGAGCGAGCGCAGCTGCAGAGCGACAACGCGCAGCTCAAGCAACAGCTGCAGGAGGCTCAAAAGCAGCTCGCGCTGGCCAAGCGGCAGGTGAGCACGCTGCAATCGGGCAGCAGCAGCACGCAGGCGGCGCTGCAGCAGGCCCAGGCGGCCTCCAGGACCTACCAGAAGAGCTTCGAGGACACGCGCGCGCGCCTGCAGGATCTGCTGGATCATTTTCGCCAGACCGTGGCCACCATGCAGGGCATCGAGCTCTCGCGTGACAAGCTGCAGCAACAGCTGGCGGAGCAGAAGGCGGCCTTCGGCGATTGCGCCAGGCGCAATGTGCAGCTCTACCGGATCAGCAACCAGGTGCTCGATCGCTACGAGCACCAGGGCATGTTCAGCTACCTCGAGCGGGCCGAGCCGTTCACGCGCCTGAAGCGCACGCAGATCCAGAACCTGGTCGACGATTACCGCGAGCAGGCGCAGGAGCAGCGGCTGCCCGCGACCGGCGCAGCCGCCGCTGCGCCCTCGCCCTCCGCGAGCGCCGGCGGCGGGCCGGCGTCCGCCGCCGCGAGTCCGACCGGGGGAAGTGCGCCGCACTAGCGCGGCACCCGTGCGGGCGTCGACATTGGACAGGATCGCTCTGCGCAGGCTCACCGCAGCCGCCTGGCTGCTCTCGCTGTCGAGCGGTGCGGCGCTCGGGGCCACCGTGAGCTCGCAGAGCTCGATCGGCATCTCGGGGGAGTACGCCTCCAATCCGTTCCTGGAGCGCGCGGGCGCGGAGGCGGCCGAGGCCGTGGCCCTCGTGGCTGATCTGCCGGCCACCTACACCAGCGATACGCTGAGCATCGATCTGATGCCGCGCTTCCGGCTGGCGCAGGCCTATGGTCCGATCGCGCTGCTGTCCGATTACGGCTATCTGGATGGGGATCTGAAGTGGAAGAGCGAGCGCAACACCTTCGCCGCCACGGCCGAGTGGCATCATGACTCCACCTATTACAACCAGTTCGAGCAGGTGGCGCTGCTCGGGCATGACCTGGCGCGGCTGGAGGAGCAGGCGACGGTGTCCTGGACCTACGCGCTCAGCGAGCGCAACGATCTGCAGCTGTCGGCCTCGTGGGACCGCGTCGCCTTCAGCCAGCATTCCTCCTCGGCGCTGAGCAACTTCACCTACAGCCAGGCGGCGATGCAATATTCGCGGGACCTCAGCGAGCGCACGCTGTGGAGCACCACGGTCGGGTACGGTCAGTTTGGTCTGATCAGCGGCACCTACCTGAGCGATGAGCGCTTTGCGCAGACCTCGCTCACTCGAGAACAGACCGAGCATTGGTCGCTGACGGGACAGGTGGGCTATGCCTTCCTGAGCGCTCACGGCGTGAGCTACGTCTGCTGCCAGCTGGCCGTGGGTTCCGATGGCTCGCTGTACTTTGTCCCTTTTCCGCTCAGGCAGTACGCGGCCCGCGGGGGGGGCAACTATGCCTTCACGGCACAGCGCCAGGGCGAGCGGCTGCTGCTGGACCTCAGCGCCTCCCGCGCCATCGAGCCGAGCGGTTTCGGCGCGCTGATCACCGAGGACGCCGCCACTGCCAGCGCGAGTCTGCCGCTGAGCGGGCGGCTCACCGTCGGCGCAGTGCTGCAGTGGGCACGTCTCTCGGATCTGCTCGGGCGGCTGAACCTGCAGGGTCTGCACGACTACACCGCCACCGTCAACGCGAACTGGCTCACGACCGAGCACTGGACGCTGCAGCTGCAGGCGATCTACACGCGGCAGTATGTGGCGACCCCTCTGCCGGGAATCCCCGGGGTGACGGTCTATCTGAACCTGCTGCGGCAGTTCGGTCGGCTGCCGCTCTGAGCTCGAGGCGCG
>DATJSD010000115.1:0-15762 GCA_035504335.1 Steroidobacteraceae bacterium
GGAGGCGATGTAGGGACTGTAGTAGCCATAACTGAGCTGCGGGGTGTAGCTCGCTTCCATGGCCAGATCGGTGGCGGGCCCCGAGGTCAATGCTTCGACGATCGAGGTGCTGTGCCCGTCGTTCAGAATCAACGAATCCTGTCCCGCCATGAGGCACGGCACCTGCAGCTCGGGGATCTTCTGCAGGCACTGCTCATCCAGCTTGATCGCAAGGCTGCGTGCGAGCAGCGGAGCCGCCTGCTTCAGAGAGCTCTGCGGGTCCGAACCCTCGAGCGCGCGCAGCGCGAGCACGTACGCCTGCAGCCGCGAGCGGTCCAGCGTCGCCTGGTTCAGGTCCTGCGAGGCGCGCACGAATGCGCCCGGCCGGCCGCGCACCGCCCCGAGCAGCGTGCGGTAATCGCCCGCGGTTTTAGGAGCGAGGAACACGAGCACCTGCTGGGCTCCAGCGGGGACCGTGACGGTCAGGCCATGCTGGCAGCGGCGGCTCCAGGTCTCACAGGGGAAGAACCAATTGGACGGCGGGGGGTTGGTCGAGCCGCGCAGGAAGGCCGTGACGAGCAGGTAGCGCGCCGACTGCGTGGCCGGCAGCGCCGCCTTGATCCACAGGTGATCCCCCACCGCGAGGTTGGGCACCTCACTGATCGGCAGCGTGGAGGCTCCACGCATCACCTTGACCTCAATGCTCGGGCCGGCGAGATCGAACGGTGCGGGGTCGGCCCAGGCCGTCCCGACGGCGCGTAGCGGCAGCGCAACAAGCGTAGCCAGCAACGGCAATGCAGCGAGCAGGCGGCGGATGGCCCGGGACCCTACCAACGATGTCTTGCGCACGGGCGGCCGCCCTCCACGTATCCGTCTGCCGGAAGTCCCCATTCAAGGTGGCATCCGGAATGCTGTCAACCTGTCGCTTTACTCTCGCTGAACGGCGACACTCGGCGCGGCGCTGCGCTCCGCCGCACCGCGCTGCGCTGCGACGCGGCTATCGGTGGCGCGACAGCTGGCACCTCCAGCGTATCTGCTGGGTCCAGCACTGGCCTGCCAGGTGCCGCCCGTCGGCAGAGATGGTCAGATCGAAATTCGCGCGGGTCCAGTCATCGGCATCCGCCGCGGATTGCGATGCTGCGGCGTAGCGCTCGATGCTGAACGACACATGCGCGCCTGCCACCTGCAAGCGGGCTAACCGATACGAGACGCTACGCAACCCCCTCACCACCGGGAAGCTCAGCGCGTCCGCGACGCCCGCGGACACGGGCGCCACGTAGATGCTGCCGCACAGACTGCCGTGATAGCCGCGCCCGGCGCGCTCGATGCGCACGCATTCGCCCGGCGGCAGCGGTGCCGGTGTGTCCCAGGTTCCCGCAATCAGAGCGGCCTGCGCTGCCGCCCGTGCGGCGTACGCGGCAAGTGCCGCCCCCGTGGCGCGCGCCTGCTGCTGCAGGCGTTGCAGTTGCGAGTTGAAGGCAACGATGAGCTGATTGAGCGGCGTGACCGCGGCGTTGCCGGCGTCGGCTGCGTCCCGATCAAGCGCCCTGAGCTGCTCGGCGTCGAGTCCGCTGCCCGCCCGCGCAAGCACCGTGCGGTGCGCCTGCTCGATGCAGGACACGTAGGCGTGTACCGCGGCAGCGTAGGCGATGAGCTGCTGGCGGTAGGCCCGCACCTCATCGGCCGGCAGCGACCTGACGGCCGGTGGAGGATCCGCCGATGGAACCGGGCAACCCGCAAAGGCCACGGCAGCGGCGGCCTGCGCCTGGGCGAGGCGCGCGGCCGCCGCTCGTGCGGCCTGCTGCTGCGCCTTCAGGGCCTGTGCCTCTGCGGTGGCCTTGAACAGGCGGGCCTGGGCATTGAAGTGCTCCACCAGCGAATTGACCTGGCGCACGATGCCGCCGGCGGCGGCACCGGCGGTGCGCGGGTCGAGACAGGCGAGGTAGCCGTGGACTGCGCTGACGTAGTGATTGAGGCTCCGCTGATAGGTTCGCATCTGCTCCAGCGTCGCGGCGGCTCCGGACGGGCCCTGGCCCGGCTGCGGCGGCGGCGGACAGGCGCGGGCTAAAGTCGAGGTTCGGGCACGCTGAATGAGGGAGAAGGTGATCGGCAGGTGCAGCACGCTGCCGGAGGGTACGTCCGGTGGTGGAGACGGGAAGGGTGCCGCGAGCCGCAACGCGTGCAGCACCTCCTGCTCGAGGTCCGTGTAGTGGTGTGGGCTGTCGATGCGATAGTAGGACACCGCGCCGGCGCGATCGATCGACAGCCGCAGCGTGAGGGTGTCCTGCTCCCTGCGGCGGATCGCGCGTCGCGGATAGACCATGTGGTGCTGCAGCTGAGCCTTCACTGCGGCGTCCCACAGATCTCCCGGACTGCGGGGTGCGCTGGCATCTCCCGCGGGGGCGGCCGATACCGTCAGATCGGGCACCGGGGGCGCGGTCTGCACGGGAGCCGTCGCCGGGCGCGGCGGCGGGGTCTGCACCGAGAGTGCCGGGACTTCCGACAGCGGCTCGAACCGCAGCGCGGACGGCTCGGGCGGGTGCGCAGAGACCGGCGTGGGGGGCGCGGGCGGTGTAGGCGGCGCGGGTGGTGCGGGCGCCGGTGGGGACGTGAGCTCGACGTTGAAGGCGGCAGACGCCGAGCCCGCCGGCACGAGCTCATGCCATTGCCAGTGTGCAAACAGGAGCGTCGCCAGGGCCACGTGCGCCGCCAGAGCGGCCAGGGCGCTGCTGCTCCACAGGCGCCACTGCTCGGGCACGGGCGGCGGGGCGCGCGCGCTCATGAGGCTCTGGCCAGCGGCTCGCGAGGCAGATGCACGGCGCAGGTACGGCGAAGCGTGGCGGTCAGTGCGGTGGGCGCAGGCTCCCGCAGTCGGCGCTCAGGTAGTGCATCTGCATCTCGTTCTGCATCGAGTGCGTGGAGCCGTCGGCCGCCCGGGTCGTGACGTTGGCGTGGGTGGTGATCACGTCCCCGGAGCTGACGGCGTCACCCTGGCCCTGCATATGTGTGCCGTTGGCCGTGCAGTCGATGCGGAAGCTCGTGCGGGCGCCGTTGCGCGACAGCAGCTGCGGCCGGCAACGGCCGTTCTGGTCGAGCATCGGCAGGTCATTCGCGGCCATCTCGGGGCTGACGCAGATGCGGAAACTGGCATTGCTGCCGGGATTGACCCCTGCGGCGTTGAGCATGCTCTCCACGCGCGCGCGCTGTGCGGGGGGCAGGCTGGCGAGCGCCGCCTGCGCCTTCGCGATCGACTCGGTCAACTGCTGGGAGACGTCATGCCCGTCGACCACCTGCCGCACCAGCCTGACGTCCCAGAGCCCAGGCTTCAATCCGAGGCCGGCGGCGTACGCCGCGGCGAGCAGGCCGAGCGCGGCGCCGGTCGTGAGCAGCGCCCTCAGGCTGCAGCGCGCCGCGTCTTTGCAGGCACCGAGCCAATGCGATCGCCATGAGCGGGGCATGGCAAAGTCCTCTTGCATGCCGAATGCAGATGAGCCGATTGTAGCGCGCCTGCACCGTGTCGCCGTGTATGATCCCACATGGCCTGCGATCCGGTGCGGTCATAATGAAAACGGGGGCAAGGGGTTCGCGCGTGCAGGTCCCGGCCGCGCGAACCGGGGCGCAGCGGCGTGCCGCGGCCGCGGGGGTGGCATTGCTGCTGGCGATGGGCGGATGTGCGACCCAGGCTCCGGTGCGACAGGTGGCGCCCGCGCGCGTCCCGGTTGCCGCGGCCGGCTCCGGCGCCCAGCACCCGGCGCCACCCGTGCCGGCATCACCGTTCTCCGACAATCCCGTATCCTTCCTCATCCACGGTGAGTTCACACGCGGAGAGCACGTCATCGTGCGCGTCTGCCTGCGCGCCGATCGTTCGATTGCGAGCTCCAGCATTCTCGAATCGTCGGGCGACCCGCGCTTCGATGAGCTCGCCATCACCTGGGCGCAGCGCGTGCGCCTGCGCCAGCAGCCGCCGGCCGAGGGTCGCCCGGTGGCGCCGTGCGGTGCGGTACGGGTCGAGTTGCACGATTCGCCCGAGCCGGCAGTGGTCGGCGGTCACGACGACGAGCTCGGCTGATCAGCCGAGCTGATCAGCCGCGCCCGGTGCGCAGCCGCCACAGCAGCGCACCGCCCAGCACGAGCGACACGCTCCATCCGGCGGGGCCCACGAGCCACCCCCCGATGTGCAGCAGCCCGGCGCTTCCGGCCCATGCGGCGGCATTTGCGAGGCGGGCGAGAGCCGGGGCAGAGCGCAGGATCAGCCCCGTGACGCCGAGCACGGCGGCCAGTGCCAGGACGGCGCTTTGCAGGCGCCGCCGGCGGCGCAGCCGCCGTACGTCACGCTCGAGCCGCGCGCAGAACGCCGCCTGCGATGCGGCCGTCAACGGCTCTTCGGCCGACTGAAACAGCGCGGCGATCTCCGAGTCGAGCGCCGCCGTCGACTCCTCGCTCGCGGGCGGGTGCGCGGGTGCCTGTCCGCCGGGCCCGAGGCTCATGCACAGGCTCCCGTCACGGGCGTGCCGGCTTCGGCGGGCAGCGGACCGCCCGGCGACGGGGCGTAAGCCTGAAGCCGCGCGCGCAACTGCCCGCTGCCCCGCCGGATGTGGGACTTGACGGTGCCGAGTGGCAGGCCCGTCGTCGCGGCGATCTCATCGTGGCTCATGCCCTCCTGATAGGCCAGCACGACGCAGGTGCGGCACAGGGGCGCGAGCTGCGCCAGCGCGGCATCGAGGTCCAGCCGCGGGCTCGGGTCCCCGGGCGCCGAGGACACGAGCGGCGGTGGCGAATCCGTGCCGGGCGCGGGAGCTGCGGTGCGCTCGGGCCGGCGGCGCAGATGCTGCAGCCAGGTGTTCACCGCGAGCCGCCGCAGCCAGGCGCCGAAGGCCGCCGGCGAGCGCAGCGATGGCAGCGTCTGCCAGGCCTGCAGCAGCGCCTCCTGGGCCAGATCGTCGGCGAGGGCCGCATCGCGACACAGCCGTCGCAGCAGGCTGCGCAGCGGCGCCTGGCGCCGCCGCACCAGCTCGCCGAAGGCCGCGTCGTCGCCCGAGCGCGCCAGCGCGACGACCACCGCCTCTGCGGCCTGGCCGAGTCCGGGGCGCGCGCCGGCAAGGGTCACACACCCGGTCCATGCACGGCATCCGTGGCACCCGCGGCCGGCCGTCGGCCGTAGCGCTCGACCAGACGGGCCCCGATCCACAGGCCGATGCCGATGCACACCAGCAGCCCTGCGCCCCCGAGCATCGGATAGAACGCCACCGGCACCAGCGGCCGCAGGCACACGGCGAGCACCGCGATGCCCGCGCCCACGGAGATGACGATGACGCCCCCGAGGCGCAGTTGCAGGGGCTCGACGCCGCGCTGGGAGTATTGGGGGCGCGCCGTCAGCCGCTCGACGATCGCCGGATCGAGCGGCTGCCCGCGCTCGATCGCCGCGCGCAGCGGCTCCAGCTCGATGCGGCGCTTCTTGTACTCACTGACGATGCCGGCGACGGCGGCGATCGAGAGGAAGGCCCAGAAGGCGACACCGACGATGTAGGGACCTAGGCCATGCATGAGGGGCTCCTGCGAATGAATCCTACGGGACAGATGCGGCCGCGGGCGCGTTTGGATGCACGCGCGGCGTAAACTACCCGGCGATGTCCGGCCTCGAGCACTTTCACCCCGCCGTCACGCGCTGGTTCGCGGCGCAGTTCGCTGCGCCCACGGCCTGCCAGCTGGCCGCCTGGCCGGCGATCGCCGGGGGGCGGCACGCGCTGGTCGCCGCCCCGACCGGCTCGGGCAAGACGCTGGCGGCGTTCCTCGCCGCGATCGACCGGCTGGTGCGGGCGGCGGCAGCCGGTGAGCTGCGCGAAGCCACACAGGTGGTCTATGTCTCGCCCCTGAAGGCGTTGTCAAACGATATTCACCGCAACCTCGAGCTGCCGCTGGCAGGTATCGCACGAGAGGTTGCCGCCATGGGCCTGCCGGCGCCCGGAATCCGCGCCGCGGTGCGCACCGGCGACACCCCCGCCTCGGCGCGTGCGGCCATGGGCCGCCGGCCGCCGCACATCCTCGTGACCACGCCGGAGTCGCTCTACCTGCTGCTCACGAGCGAATCAGGCCGGCGGCTGCTGGCCGACACCCGCTGTGTCATCGTCGATGAGATCCATGCGCTCGCGGGCAACAAGCGCGGCGCGCACCTGGCGCTGTCGCTGGAGCGCCTCGCGGCGCTGTGTGGCGCGCCGCTGCAGCGCATCGGACTGTCGGCCACGCAGAAGCCGATGCAGGCGATCGCGCGATTTCTCGTCGGCGCCGGCGGTGAAGCCGGCGGCGAGGGTGCTGCCGGCGGCCAGGCGAGCGCTGCGCCCGAGTGCGAGATCATCGATGCGGGACACGTGCGCGAGCGGGATCTGGCGCTGCTGCTGCCGACGGTGCCGCTCGAGGCGGTGATGTCGGGGGATGCCTGGGACGTGCTGTACGACCAGCTCGCCGCGCTCGCGCGCGAGCATCGCACGACGCTGGTGTTCGCCAACACGCGCCGCATGGTCGAGCGCGTCAGCCGGCAGCTGGCGGAGCGGCTCGGCGAGGAGCGGGTCGCCGCCCATCACGGCAGCCTGGCGAAGGAACAGCGTCTGCGCGCCGAGCAGCGCCTGAAGGAGGGAGCACTGCAGGTGCTGGTCGCCACCGCCTCGCTCGAGCTGGGCATCGACATCGGCGAGGTCGACCTAGTGTGCCAGCTCGGCACCCCGCGCACCATCGCGAGCTTTCTGCAGCGTGTGGGGCGCGCCAACCACGCGGTCGGCGGAGTGCCGCGCGGGCGGCTGATCCCTCTGAGCCGCGACGAGCTGGTGGAGTGCGCGGCGCTGCTCGCGGCGGTGCGCGCCGGGGAGCTGGATGCGCTCACGGTGCCGCCGGGACCGCTGGACGTGCTCGCGCAGCAGATCGTCGCCGAGGTCGCCTCGCGCGAGTACGGCGAGGACGAGCTGTATGCACTCGTGCGGCGTGCGGCGCCCTTTGGCGAGCTGTCACGCGAGCGCTTCGATGCGGTGGTGCGCATGCTCGCGGAGGGCTACGCGTCGCGCCGCGGGCGCCAGAGCGCCTACCTGCACCGCGATGCCGTCAACCGGCGCCTGCGCGCCAGGCGCGGCGCGCGCCTGGTCGCGATCACCTGCGGCGGGGCGATTGCCGACACGGCCGACTATCGCGTGGTGCTGGAGCCAGCCGGCACGTTCATCGGCACCCTCAACGAGGACTTCGCCGTCGAGAGTCTCGCGGGAGACGTATTCCAGCTGGGCAACTGCGCCTACCGGATTCTGCGCGTGGAGGCCGGTCAGGTGCGCGTGGAGGATGCGCGCGGGCAGCCGCCCACACTGCCGTTCTGGCTGGGAGAGGCCCCGGCACGCAGCGCGGAACTGTCGGCCGCGGTCGCCGCACTGCGCGCGCGCGTCGATGCGGCGCTGCCACGCATCGATGCCTCTGTCGCCGACGCCGCGGGCATCGAGGCCTGCACCGCGGGGCTCATCGCCGACCATGGCCTGCCGCCCCGCGCCGCGCGCCAGCTCGTGGATTACCTCGCCGCGGCCAAGGCGATGCTCGGGCATCTGCCCACGCAGCGGCGCCTCGTGGTCGAGCGCTTCTTCGACGAGGCGGGCGATCTGCACCTGGTGATCCATGCCCCCTTCGGCAGCCGTATCAACCGCGCCTTCGGGCTGGTGCTGCGCAAGCGTTTCTGCCGCGCATTCAACTTCGAGCTGCAGGCGGCCGCGACCGAGGATGCGATCGTGCTGTCGCTGGGTGAGACGCACAGCTTCGCGCTCGCCGAGCTGCCGCGCTTCCTGAGCTCCCGCACCGCCGAGCCGGTGCTGGTGCAGGCGCTGCTCGATGCGCCGCTGTTCACGACGCGCTGGCGCTGGAACGCCACCGTGGCGCTGGCGATCCAGCGCATGCGCGGCGGCAAGCGCACACCGGCGCCGCTACAGCGCATGGCGGCCGAGGATCTGGTGTCCGTGGTGTTCCCGGATCAGCTCGCGTGCGGTGAGAACCTCGCGGGGGAGCGCGCGATTCCCGAGCATCCGCTGGTCGCGCAGACGCTGTGGGACTGCCTGCACGAGGCGATGGATGTCGATGGTCTGGTGGCGATACTGTCCGCACTGGAGCGCGGCGAGATCGAAGTGCTCTCGCACGATCTGCCCCACCCCTCGCCGCTGGCGGCGGAGATCCTCTCGGCGCGCCCCTACGCCTATCTCGATGACGCGCCGCTCGAGGAACGGCGCACGCGCGCGGTTGCGGCGCGCCGCTGGCTCGATCCGCAGGCGGCTGCCGAGCTCGGCCAGCTCAGCGCGCCGGCCATCGAGGCGGTGCGCTCGGAGGCGCGCCCTGCGCCCGAGAGCGCCGAGGAGCTGCACGATACGCTGATGCTGCTGGGGGTGCTCAGCGGCGAGCACGACCTGGGCCTCGCGGCCGACGCCGCGGCCGACGTCGCGGCCCTCGGTACGGCCGGCAGCGCGGCCGCAGGCGCGGGTGCTGCCGGGGCGGCGCTGTCCGCGGCTTTCGGCGAGCTGCAGCGGCAGGGGCGCGCGACGCGGCTGCGCTGCGCCGATGTGACGTTCTGGGTCGCCACCGAGCAGCAGCCTCTGGTGAGCGCCGCCTACGGGCAAGCGCGGTTCGATCCGCCGCTGCCGGTGCCCGCCGAGTACGCGGCGCGTCGCTGGGAGGCGGCCGATGCCGTGCGCGAGCTGCTGCGTGGGCGGCTCTCGGCCTGCGGCCCGGTGACCGTCACGGCGCTGGCGCGGCTGCTGGCACTGCCTGCGGCGCGTGTGAGCGCCGCCCTGACGGCGCTCGAGGCCGAGGGATTCGTATTGCGCGGCGGCTTCACGCCGGGCGCGGCCGAGCCCGAATGGTGCGAGCGGCGGCTGCTCGCCCGCATCCACCGCTATACGCTCAAGTCGCTGCGCGCCGAGATCGAGCCGGTGTGCAGCGCGGACTTCGTGCGCTTCCTGCTCGAATGGCAGGGGGTGACGCGCCAGCCGCGGCCGGAAGGCTCGGCGAGCCTGCTGGCCGTGCTGCAGCAGCTGGAGGGATTCGAGCTCGCCGCGGCGGCCTGGGAAGCCGATGTGCTGCCGGCGCGACTCGCGCGCTACGAGCCGGACTGGCTCGACGGGCTGTGCCTCTCGGGCCGCGTCTACTGGGCGCGGCTCGCACCCGCGGCAGCGGGCGCGGGGGCCGGGCCGGTGCGGGCAACGCCGGTGGCGCTGCTCGCCCGGGCACGACGCGCGCTCTGGCAGCGCCTCACCGCCGGCGAGCCCCAGGGGCAGCTCGGGTCGCTGTCCGCATCGGCCGTCGCGATGGCGCAGTACCTGCAACGACAGGGCGCCTCATTTCTCGACGAGATCCGTCAGGGGGCGCAGCTGCTGGGTGCGCAGGCGCACGGCGCGCTTGCGGAGCTGGTGGCCGCGGGGTACGTGTCCGCCGACAGCTTCAGCGGTCTGCGCGCGCTGCTGCTGCCCCTGCAGCGCAGGCGCAAGCTCATCGCGCGCGGGCGGCCGTCCTTCGGGCTGGAAGAGGCCGGCCGCTGGAGCCTGGTGCACGGGCCCGCGGCGCGGCCCACCCCATCGGCCGGCGACGGCGGCGACGGCGATGGTGGCGGTGGCGGTGGCGACGGGCAGCGGGCCGTGCCCGCAGGCGATGCCGAGCGCGCGGCCGCGCAGGCCGAGGCGCAGGCGTCGGACGATGAGAGCATCGCCTGGCTGCTGCTGCGGCGTTACGGGGTCGTGTTCAGGAAGCTGCTGTCGCGCGAGCCGTCCTGGCTGCCGCCCTGGCACGCGCTGCTGCGTGTCTATCGGCGGCTGGAAGCGCAGGGACGCGTGCGGGGCGGACGGTTCGTCGCCGGGGCGAGCGGGGAGCAGTATGCGCTGCCCGAAGCGGTGGCGGCGCTGCGCAGCGTGCGCCGGCGCGAGGCGGACGGCACGCTGGTGACGCTCAGTGCCGCCGACCCGTTGAACCTGACCGGGATCGTCACACCGGGAGCGCGGGTGGCGGCGCTCGCGGGTAACCGCGTGCTGCTGCGTGATGGCGTGGCGATCGCGACCTACACGGGCGGAGAGGTCCAGTGGCTCGAGCCCGCCGCGCTGGCCCCGCACGAGCAATGGCGGGCGCGCAATGCGTTGCTGCGGCCCGCGGGCGCTGCAGGGGCAGCGGGGGCAGCGACGCAGCGGGGGCAGCAGCCTTCAGCGTAGGTTCAGCGCCCCCGGAGCACACTGTGCTCAAATGATGCGCACCCCCACCCTACCGCGCCTGGCCATGCACCTGCTGCGGCTGATGCTGCAGCTGGTGCTGCTGCCGGTGGTGGCGCTGGTGGTGCCACTGGTGTTCGGGATCGCCTGGCTGCACGAGGCGATCGTCGATCTGGCGCGCAGCGATCCTCGGGGCGCAGCGCTTCTGCCCTCGCCGGCGCTCGCGCGCGTGCGCGACGGGTCTCGCCCGAGGCCCTGAGCGCCACGGCGGCCCGCGCGGCCGCTGCCCGGAACGGCACCGCCGGCGGCCACGCGGCGGTAGTAAGCTTGCCGCATGTCACAGCCCGCGGCTCAGGGCGCGGCGCTGGAGGCGACTCAGGCAGTGCCGTCCGAGCCCATCATCCGGCGTGTCGCGCATCTGGACATGGATGCGTTCTACGCGTCGGTCGAGCTGCTGCGCTATCCACAGCTGCGGGGTCAGCCCTTGGTCATCGGCGGCAGCCGTGGCGCCGCGGCGCCCCGCGACGGCGGGTTCCGCCGGCTGCGCGAGTATGCGGGTCGGGGAGTCGTGACCACCGCGACCTACGAGGCGCGCCGCTTCGGCGTGCACTCCGCCATGGGGCTGATGCGCGCCGCGCAGCTCTGCCCCGCCGCAATCCTGCTGCCGGCGGATTTCGAGGAATATCGGCGCCACTCGCGCCGCTTCAAACAGGTCCTGGCGCAGTTCACCCTTCCGGTCGAGGACCGCGGCGTCGACGAGGTGTACATCGAATTCACCGATGCGCCCGACGGACAGCAGCAGGGAGGCCGCGTGCTCGCGCGCCGCATCCAGGCGGCGATCCACGCGGCTACCGGGCTCACCTGCTCCATCGGCGTCGCGCCCAACAAGCTGATCGCCAAGATGGCGAGTGAATTCTGCAAGCCGAGCGGCATTGCCATCGTGTACGAATGCGATCTGGCCGAGAAGATCTGGCCGCTGCCCTGCCGCAGGATCGGCGGCATCGGACCGAAGGCCGAGGCGCGCCTCGAGCAGCTCGGCGTGCGCACGATCGGCGAGCTCGCGCGCTGCGAGCGTGACTGGCTCGCGCAGCAGTTCGGGCGCCATCACGGCGCCTGGATGCACGATGCCGCGTGGGGTCGCGACGTACGGGCGCTGGTTACCCACAGCGAGCCGGTGTCGATCAGCCGCGAGACCACGTTTGAACGCGATCTGCACACGGTATACGATCGCGGCGAGCTGCGGACGCGGTTCACGGCGCTGTGCGAGCGGGTGGCGCGGGATCTGCAACGCGATGGGTATGCCGGCAGAACCATCGGCGTGAAACTGCGCTACGACAATTTTCAGCGTGTGACGCGCGACCAGAGCGTGGACGTTCATACCAACGATGTGGCGGTGATCCGGCGGGTTGCCGCGCAGTGTCTGCGGCGCGTGTCCTTCGAGCGGCGCCTGCGGCTGCTCGGTGTGAAGGTCAGCGGACTGATCCGTGCCGGCGCCGTCGACGCCGGCGCGTCCGGGCAGTCAGGCCAGTCGGCGGAGCTGCCGCTGTTTCAGATCGAACCCTCGCGGACGAGGGACTGAGCTGAATGGACGCCATCGCTGATGACCGGGCTCGATGCCGAGGCGCGCAGCCTGCTGTTCGAGCACGTCTCGGGCTATGACGAGCTCGAGGCGCTGCTGCTGCTGCACGCGGCGCCGGCGCGCGCCTGGACGGCGGTGGAGGTCGCCGCGGCGCTGCGCATCGCCGCGCTCGATGCGGCCGCGGCGCTCGGCGAGCTGAGCGCGCACCGGCTGCTGGCGACCGAGAACGCCAGCGCGCCTGAGCGCTTCCGCTATGCGCCGGCGGATGGCGCGCTCGCGGCGGGCGTGGATCGGCTTGCGCAGGCGTATGCCGGGCAGCGGCTCGATGTGGTCAAGCAGATGAGCGCCAATGCCATCGAGCGGTTGCGCTCGTCGGCCGCGCGGGCCTTCGCCGACGCATTCCTGCTCGGCAAGAAGAAGATCGATCAGGGGGGACAGCCGTGATCGCCGAGGCCATCTACATCGCCTGTGCGCTCACCAGCGCGGGCTGCGCGTGGCTGCTGTTTCGGGGCTACGGCGCCAGCGGTACGCGCCTGCTGTTCTGGGCGGCGCTGTGCTTCGTCGGGCTGACGATCGACAACGTGGTGCTGTACATCGACCTCGTGCTCACGCCGCTCGATCTGTTCTACTACCGTACCGTTCCGGCGGCCGCCGGGCTCATCGTGCTGGTGTGCGGTCTGATCCGCGAGTCGCACTAGGGCGCCCGATGAAGTACTTCGTGTGGGGTGTGCTGGCGATGGGCTGCCTGGTGGTGGCCGTATTCTTCCTGCACTACTGGCGCAGCAGCCGCGAGCGGTTGTTCATGTTCTTCTCGGCGGCCTTCGCCCTGATGGCGGTGCAATGGACGCTGTCGGCGCTGACCGGCACGGACGAGTCGCAACACTCGTACCTGTTGATCCTGCGCATCCTGGCCTTTCTGTCGATCATCGCCGGCGTCATGGACAAGAACCGACGCGATCGCCTGTCCTAGTCCCGCCCCGGGCTGTTGACGGCGGTGTTATGTTCTTGTCACAGCAATGTCACGCTGCCGCGTCCTAGACTGGCGGCGCCGCGGCGGCCGGGCTGCGCACGGCCCGGTCCATCCGTCATCGCTCGCAGCGACTTCTGCAGGGGGTTTGTCATGGCACTATTACTCGGCGACATCGCACCGGACTTCGAGGCCGACAGCACGATCGGCAAGATTCGCTTCCACGAGTGGCTGGGCAACTCCTGGGGAGTGCTGTTCTCGCATCCCAAGGATTACACCCCCGTGTGCACCACGGAGCTGGGAGCGACCGCCAAGCTGCAGAACGAGTTCGCCAGGCGCGGTGTGAAGATCATCGGTCTGTCGGTAGACAGCGTGCAGGATCACCTCGGCTGGAAGCGCGACATCGAGCAGACGCAGGGCGCCGTGGTCGAATTTCCCATGATCGCCGATGCGGATATGCGCGTCGCGAATCTGTACGGCATGATCCACCCGAACGCGAGCGACCGCTTCACGGTGCGCAGCGTGTTCGTGATCGACCCGAACAAGAAGATCCGCCTGACTCTCAACTATCCCGCCAGCGCCGGCCGCAACTTCGACGAGATCCTGCGCGTGATCGACTCGCTGCAGCTCACCGACAGGCACAAGGTCGCGACTCCGGTGAACTGGAAGCAGGGTGAGGACGTGATCATCGTGCCCTCCGTCAGCAACGAGGAGGCGAAGAAGCTGTTCCCGGAGGGCTGGAAGGAGATCAAGCCTTACCTGCGGGTGGTGCGCCAGCCGCGCGGCTGAGAGCGCGCTGCGCCCGGCCGGACCGCGGGCGCCGTCGGCTGCGGCCCGGGGGGCGCCCCGGGAGCGCCCCGGAAGCGCCCCGGAAGCGCCCCGGAAGGCGCACCCGGCTCCCCAGGGGGCGGGATCAGCGCGGCGGCTCGGAATAGGGCGAGCCGTCGCGGCGTACGTAGCGCCCCTGCGCGACCCGCAGGTCGATGTCCGGATAGGTGACCTGCACCGCCTCGCGCGCCAGACGCGTACCGATCTCCAGGGCCAGCGCTTCGCGATCCCCGCGGTTCTGCAGGTGATGCCCGTCGGGCGCGCCGGCCTTGAAGCCCGCGCAGTCCCCGGCCCGCAGCAGCTCCTCTCCGGCGTCGGTCACCAGCACCAGCTCGCCGGCCAGAACGTACACCAGCTCGTCCTCGGAGGCATGCCAGTGGCGCTGGCTCGACCACGCCCCTGGCGGCAGGCGCAGGAGGTTGACGCCGAACTGCGTCAGGCCCGCGGCATCGCCCAGACGACGGCGCACGCGCTCGCGACACGGCGCGTCGAAGGGCGGCGGATAGGTGGAGCCGCGGGCTTCGGGAGCGTCCTCTATCCGGATCTTGTAGGTCATGGCGACCCCCTGGCGTGTCGTCCTGGCGCGCAAGTGCACCTGCCGGGGATTATAGGACGCGCGCGGCGCTCAATACGCGTAGGCGCCATAGGTGCCGCCATCGACGGTGTTCTGTAACAGGATGAAGACGCTCTGACCGTAGAAGAACGGCAGTCCCCAGTCGAAGTATCCGGCTGTCATCGGCCCGCCGACGTCGTTGATCGCGAAGTTACTGGAGCTGATCTGCGCCAGATCGGCGATCTGGAAGGACGCCGGGCTGGTACTGCCGTTCTGGCCCTGGTTCTCGGCGGAGAGGTCCTGCGTCGCGCTCGGGCAATAGAACTGCGCTCCGCCGCTGCTCTGGGGGCACGGGGACTGCTCGAGCGTGCTGTCCGCGAAGTACAACGCATTGGAGCCCGAGTCGAGCAGGCTGTCGGGGTAGGGCTGCCCGCCGAAGTTGGTGATGAAATTGCCATACTGGTCCGCGGTCAGCAGCGTCGCGTTGCCCAGGCCGTTATCGCTCTCGGTGCCGACGCCGAAGGTCAGCGTGCCGTTCGCGCTCGCCTGGCCGGCCGCAGGAATCGCGGGCAGTGTCAGCACCACGCCGTCGTTGTCGGTCGCGAACGCCGCGACCGGATTGGACACCTGATTGGCGAGAGCCAGGTTGGTCGGTGCGCAGCTGCCCGAGGAGCTGCAGCTGTAGTAGACGTGCGCGGCGCCCTGCGTGCAGTCGGTGCCGCAGTCCTGATCGAACACACCGATGCCGAGCACGCCGTTGGCGTCGAAGGCGTTGACGGAATTGAGCGAGCTGCCCGTGACGCAGCCGTTGAGGCCGGTGGGCGCGGCCGGCGAGGGCGTGGCGCTGTCGTCGATGATCTGCACGGACACGGGATTGCCGGTGGCCTCTCCGCCCATGACGACACCGGCGGTGGCCACCGCGCCCCAGGTGTAGCCGTCGGCGAACTGCACGCACTCATGAATGGTGTTGCCCGGCGTGTTCGGGTCGCTCATCGTCGGCAGCGTCAGGCCGGCCGCCTTCAGCACCGAGGCCATCAGGCGCAGGCCCGTGGACCCGCTGTCCACGAGCACGTCCTGAATCGTTGCGCACTGGCCGGAGCTCGGCACGCACACCGTGACGCTGGTCAGCGGAATGTTGAACGTCTGCGAGCCGGCCGAGGCCGGTCCGGGCACGACGTTCACGGCGACGCTGTTGCCACAGCTGACCGCGACGCTGGTGATGTCGCCGCTGGCCATGCCGCTGCCATTGACGACGGTACACTGCTCGCCCGAGGGCTGCGTCTGGATCGTGACGGCGTAGGCAGCGCCGCTCGCGACCGCCGTCGTGAAGGTGAAGCTCGTGGCATTGGCCGCGACCGTCAACGCATCGGCACCGTTGTTCATCAGGACGAGCCCCGAGGCCGTGAGGCCCGAAACGGACCCGCCGATGGTGAAGGTCGGTGTGTGGCTGCCGCCGCCGGAGTTGCCGCCGCCGCCGCCGCCGCAGGCGACCAGGCCGCAGGCGGCCAGCAGGCACGATGCCGCCGTGGCTATGGAGCGTAGTGCTCGGCTCATGGGACTGCCTCCGCGCCTGGGTTGGCCGCTACTGCAGCTCGCTCACCGAGACGCCCGCGGGCACGAGCGCCGGCAGGTAGGCGACGCCATGAAAGTCGCG
>DATJSD010000116.1:0-46460 GCA_035504335.1 Steroidobacteraceae bacterium
CGGGCGCCCTTCGAGGTGTCCAATGTCTGATGATCAGCAAGCCGAGATCGAGCGCCTGCGGGCCGAGAACGAGCGCCTCAGAAGCGCCGGGCGCGCCAAGGCCGGTATGAAGGTGAGTGAGAAGGGCGCTCTGTCCGTCTACGGGATGGGTCGATTTCCCGTGACACTGTACAAAGAGCAGTGGCTGCGCCTGCTGGCAATGGCCGAGGACATCAAGGCCTTCATCGAGGCCAACCATGACAGCCTCAAGTCCAAGGAATGAGCCGCGAGCGAGCGTCCGGCCTCAGCGGATGGGCTCGACCCATTGTGCGCGTGAGGGCCCCGGGTCGAACGGGTCGGCGAAATACTGAGTTTCGCGGGCCACCTGCCCGCCCAGGAACTCCATGATGCTCACCGTGTAAGACGGCCGGCCGTCATAGCTCAGGACATACTCGGTGACCCACAGATCGCCCGCGCCGATGATCCGCCGTACGGTGAAGCGCTTGCGGTTTGGCTGTGCGACGCGAGACGACCGTATGTTGCTGCGGCCACGGATGCGCTCGCCGGACTGCGGATAATCCAGCACCGCGTCCTCCCGGTAAATCTGGTGCTCGGTCTCGAAGTCGTTCGCGTCCGAGGCGGCCCAGTGTCGATCCAGAGCGGCTCGAATCTCCCGGTCTTCCATGCTGGATCTCCTGACCATCGCCACAATCGGAACAACGAGTTGCGTTCTGACGGCTCGAGGCCCGCGGCCAGCTGTCAGGCTTACGGGAGGGTAACCCGTTGCCATTGATCCTTGTCGTCGCAGTACCAATTGCTGGTGTCCCGCAGGTCTCCCGCCTCGCTGTACCGATCGAGTTGCAGCACCGGCCTGCCGCGCGTCAGCGGCAGCTCGGCAATGAACAGCCAATGACGCTTCTCGTCGGTCCAGCAGCCCCAGCTCTGCCCGACGTGGCTCGCCATTCCCACGAGCCGTCTCAAAGGGGGCGGCAGCTTTTCACGCTCACGCACGGGATACGCGTCCGCGGGGAGTATGCCCAGTTCCATCACCAGCGAATACAGCAGCGTGTCGAGATAGGACGGCTGCTGCATGCTGCGTAGCGTGAGCGTTCTCATACCGGGCGATGATAACGATCGGTGGTGCTCGGGTGTGAGAACCGGGAGCGGCGGCAGTTCGCAATAATGCAGGTTCAATCGCGGCGGGATCGGCCCGACGGTCGGCGGCGAGATGGGGCGTGGGAATGATGCGGAACACTACTGCCGCGCACTCGCCGGCCACGCCGTTCCGCCCTGAAGGCGCTGCGCTGCGAGCCCTACGGCTCAAACAGCCAGCGGGCCGTCACGACGGCGCTGATGTGTAGCGGTGAGGGCTCGATCTGAGTCTCCTCGGCCAGCCGCGAGGGCAGCGCCAGGGCCGCGGGAGCCGGCAGGAAGGGTCGGGAACCCTCGGGCGGCACGGTACTGAGCTCCTCGAGCGCACCGAGCCTGCCACCGGCCGCCTCGGCGAGCGTCTCGGCGTCGGCCTTGGCATTCGCGACCGCCTGGGCGAGAGCTTGCCGCCGCGCGCGGGATGCCTGGCTGGAGTCGAACTCGATGTCCTCGACACGCGCGGCGCCCGCACCGAGCGCGGCATCGATCCACTTGCCCAGCATCGACAGCTGCCTGACCGATAGGCGCAGGGTGTTTTGAGCTTCGTAGCCGATCCGCCTGGGTGGGGCGTTGCTCGAATACCGCCACTCAGGCTGAACCGTGTAGTTGGCGGTGACCAGATCGGATCGCGCTGCCCCCGCGCTCAGCAGCGCGTGCGTCACCGCGGCCATCAGCGCGGCGTTGCGGGCCGCCGCCGCCGCACTGCTCGCGCCGCCGCTCTCCACGGCGATGCTCAAGGTGGCGCGATCCGGGTCGACGATCACCTCACCGGTGCCCTCCACTTCGATGCTCGGTGCGGAGTCGGGCGCGCCCCGATCGGCCGCGTGCGCGGAAAACCAAACCAGCGTGCCCAAAAGCGTGACCCACGCTACCGCAGAGGATTTCATGGCGATCGCAGCTCCCCGAAGCCGGCCGATGGTCTGCCCGCGCCGTGCGGCCGCCGTTGTGACGCAGTTCACATTATCGGCGCGCCGCTGGTCCGTCTGACACCCGGTGTCGGACTGGGCCTGTCCCGAGGCCGCATTATGCAGCCTAGGGTTATGTCGACAGCGGCCGATCGAGGAGCCACCCGTGAAGCTGGACGACACCGATCCGTGGATATCCCGAGCGATGGACCACCTGGCCATGGCGATCCGTTTGCGCGGTACCGCTGCCAAGCTGAAGTCCGTGGAGGGACGGAGCAGGCTGACTCAGCTTGCGGCCCTCTACGAACAGCTCTCGCTGTGCTTCCTCGAGGAAAGCTGTGTGGTTCCGGCGGATCGTCGCAGGGATGAGAGCTGCACCGGCGTCGATCGCCGGAAGATCGGCGAGGTATCGGTCCGCGAGCTGCTGCGGGCAGCCACTCCCATGAGCCCCAACGCGCAGACCGGCATGGCGACTCGCCAACGGCATTGAAGCCTGGCCCGGGGGCACGCGTGCAGCTTCAGCCGCCCGCCTCTCGGGTCGCGACGAAGAGGCAATAGCCCAGCAGCCGGCGAGCGATCGCTTCGCGGGCTTCCCGCGCCAGTGACTTCGCGGCCGTCAGGTCGATCGAGGCGGGCATGGCGCGCGCCAGCGCCGCGGTCAGCTCGGCGGCGAGCAGGCGGCCCTCGACGCCTCTGACCAGCTGTCCGAGCGCCTCGTCATGCGGCTCGGGCGGCTCGGTGGTGAGACCGGCCTGCGTCAGGTACTGCTGGTAGGCCTGCTCCGGCAGGGCATCCGCGATGCAGGCGATCCAGGCGAGCAGGCCGGTGAGCCCCTCCGGCAGCGGACCGCGGCGGGTGAGGTCACTGAGCCCTGCGTGCCCACCGATGCGCAGCACGCGCGCGAACTCGCGCGCCGCGGCGCGCTTGTCCGGGAAGGTACAAAAGGCGCACTCGCAGACGACGGCGTCGAACGTGGCGTCGGCGAACGGCAGCCGCTCGGCATCGGCGGCCTCGAAGTGCACGCGATCGGCGAGGCCGCGCGCGGTGGCCGCCCGGCGGGCCTCGAGCACGTTGTGCACGCTCAGATCCACGCCGATCACCTGACAGCCGAAGCGCTCGCCCAGATGCAGCGCGCTGGTGCCGCGTCCCGCCGCCACGTCGAGCACTCGCGAGCGCTCGTCCAATCGCAGACGCACGCCGAGTCGCTCGGTCAGCCGCACACCACCGGGATGGAAGGACTCGCCGAGCAGCCAGCGCGCGGCCTCACTCTCATACAGGGTCGCGCAGCACTGCTTGAGCTCGGCGGCGTCGGCCGGGGAGGGCTCCGGAGGGCTCAACTTCGTGCCTCCGGCGGGGTGGGGTCGCAGTGCCGACAGTGCTTGCGCATCAGGAGCGTATTATCGCGCAGCCACGGGCCGGTCCGAGCGGCTTTACTCCCGGGTGCATTGCGAGCGCCCGCTCAGCGCGCCCGGTCCGTGCCGATGGACGCGTCCACGGAAGAGGCGAGCGCCGCGGCGTCGTCGGTGACGCCGGGGTGCCGTCGGGCGGCCTTGCCGGCCTGCGTGCGCGAGCGCCAGGAGTTCCACAGCCGCGCGGCCAGCATTTTCGTGGACCGGCGCTCCCTGGAGCGCTCATCCTCGACCCGTTCCTGCATCATGGTCAGCGCGGCCTGGCGCAGGTTTCGCTCGACGAAGCGGTCATGGCTGGAGAGCTCATGTGCGCGCCGGGCGTTGCGCGCCGCCTCCTCGGCGGCCTCGACACTGCGCGCCGTGCCGCGTCCGGTGCGGATGAAAATATCGCCTACCGCGTGCTCCAGCTCGGCGTAGAACCCCTCCTCCTCCGACGCGAAGGCCATGCCGCGCGCAGCGGCGTCCGCCAGGCTGATGGCGCACCCGGTCAGCTCGCCGAGCTGGCGCGAGCACTCCAGGTTCTCGCGGCGCGAGGCGCTGATGTCGTCCAGGCTGATCGACAGCTCGGCGTGCGAGCGCAGACGCAGCCAGGCATCGAGCCACAGCCCGTAGAACATCAGGTAGTTCTCGCGCGGGCCGAGAGGACGCAGCGGGTCGGCGCCGAAGCCGGCCATCGCGGCGATGCGCCGCAGCGCCTCGGGCAGATGATCCGAGCAGTAGACTCGTCGGCTGACATCGTCGAAGTAGCGGGTGGATCTGTAGGACCACCACTGCACGCGCGGCTCGCGCCACACATGCAGGTGCACGCCGCCGTAGTGACGCTGCAACGCCTGCACGCGGCCGGAGCTGCGGTGAAACTGCAGTACCGGTCTGCCGTGGGCGTGCTCGATGAGCGCCGACAGATACGCGAGCTGCTGTCGCGGCAGGTGGCCGCCGAAGAAGTACTGCCGGTAGCAGAAGCTTGCGCGGAACAGACCGCGCAGCTGCTGCCTGCGGACCCAGAATTCGTGCAACGGGGGCTGATCGGGTCGCGCCGGGCGGCTGAGCGGGCATGGTGCGGATTGGAGCAGCCGGTCCTCTCGCGCAGGATCGTTCAGCGCCATGAGCGACTCGCTGAAGGGCTCCTGGTAGCAGGTGAATTCTGGCCCGAGGCTTCGGAACTTCTGCAGCAGATAGCTGCCCGCGGCACGGAAGAGCGAGTGGATGAAGATCGGATCGGTTATGGCCATCACCTTGCCTGCCAGAGAACCACCGGCGGCAGGTGCAAACCTCCTGTGAGCGGGGCGGCCTTCCGAGCCAACTCCTTGCCGAGGTGGCGCCGCATCATCGGTCATTGCCGAAAGCGCCGGCAATTCGGGGCGCCCCGTACGCGCTAGCTGCCGTTGGGGAAGGCGCCGGCGCCGAATCGCACGACCTCGGCGAGCGTGCGAAGCTGCAGCTTCTCCATCATGCGGGACTTGTAGACCTCGACGGTACGCGGGCTGATGTCCAGTCGCTCGGCGATGTCCCGGTGCTGCAGTCCCTCCGCCAGCAGCCGCAGCACCGCCTGCTCGCGCGGCGTGAGCCTGGCGAGTCGCTCGAGGGCTTCGGCCTGCGCGCAGGTGATCCGATGTCGCTCGTCATCGATGCGGATGGCGTTGCGCAGCACGTCCACCAGCACGTCATCGTCGACGGGCTTCTCGAGGAAATCGAGCGCGCCGCTCTTCAATGCCGTCCGGGTGGTCGCGACGTCGCCATGCGCCGTGAGCACCACCACGGGAAGCTCGATATTGCGCTCCACCAGCGCCTTCTGCAGCTCCAGCCCCTGCATGCCCGGCATCTTCAGATCCGTGAGCAGACAACCGCGCCAATCGGTGCAATAGGTGCTCAGAAAGTCCTCCGCCGAGGCGAACACGGCCGTGCGCATGCCCTTCAGGGAGATCAGCAGGCTCAGGGCGTCGCGGATCGCCGCATCGTCGTCGACGAAAAACACGGTCGGATCGTTCATAGGGTGGCATCCGAAGAGCTCATCAGCATCGGGATCGCTCAGGGATCTATAGCGGATGGGGAATCCATCGGCAATCGCACGATGAAGCGCGCGCCTCCCCACCGGCTGCCCGGCTCGAACAGCAGGTCTGCCCCCTGGCCCCGCAGCAACGAGCGGCTGATCGCCAGTCCCAGACCCATACCGTCCACCTTGTTCGTCACGAACGGCTCGAACAGCTTCTCGGCGACCTCTGCGGCGACGCCGGCGCCGGAATCCTCCACACAGAAGGTCACCGCGCTCATCGAGCGCTCCACGGTCAGCTCGATCCTCCGGCGGCCGACGGGCTGCTGGCACACCGCATCGATGGCGTTGACCAGCAGATTGTGCAGCACGATCTCCAGCTGGGTGACATCGCCATCCAGATCCGGCAGCTGCGCCGGCACCTTCACGCTCAGCAGGATTGCGTGGCGCTCGAGGCGCTCTTCGAAGGCGGTCACGATGGAATCGCACAGCGCGGCTAGCTGCACGCGCTCGCGCTTGGTGGTGCCGTTCTGATAGAAATCGCGCAGCCGGCGCAGCACCTGCGCGGCGCGGTGCGCCTCCTGGGCGGCCTTGTCCAGGGTGCGCGCCAGTCTCGCGTCCTGCGCGGCGAGCGGGGCGGCGAGAATGCCCGACGCCTGCAGGTACGATACCAGCGCGGTGATGGGCTGGTTGAGCTCGTGCGCGAGGGCGGAGGCGAGCTCACCCGCCACCGCGAATCTCATGGCGCGCGCCAGCACGCGCTCGCGCTCGCGCAGCTGGGTCTCCGCGCGCCGTCGCTCCGACACATCGCGCACGATGACCAGATATTCCGCGGTGGCGGGCGCCTCCAGACGCGCCCAGGCGATCTCCGCGGGAAACGCGCTGCCGTCCGCGCGCCGACCCTCCAGCGCGGCCCGCCCCTGCAGGGACTGCAGCCTGATGCTCGGCAGAATGGCCGGTAGCGGGGAGTCGCCCGGCAACGGCCCCTCGAGGCCGAACAGGCGCCGTGCCTCGGAATTCATCGAGCGGATCTGACCGCGCGTGCTCACGGTGAGCACGGCGTCCGGTGCGGTCGCCAGCAGCGCCCGCTGCTCCGCCTCGCTCGTGGCCACGCGCTGCAGCGCGTTGGCGCGCTCGCTGACCACCGCCCCGAGCAGCAGAGCCGTCAGGCTCAGGGTGAGCAACAGAAACTGCAGGTCCACCAGCTGCGGAGCATGCGTGTCCTGCTGCACGGTGACGATCACGCCGACTTGAATCAGCAGCGTGCTCAGGATGGCGCCCGGCACGCCCCACTTGAGCGTGATCCAGATGACGGGAACGAACAGCAGATAGAAGAATCTCACCTGCTCGGTCTGGGTCAGTCCGAAGATGATCCACATGGCGAGCCCGACCGCGGCGAGCTGCAGCGTGGCGACGGGGACGTGCCGGCGCAGCGCCTGCCAGCCGCTGCGCCACCGGTCCAGGTACATCAGCAAGGGCAGCAGCGTGAGGATGCCGTTGACGTCCCCGACCCAATAGCGCGCGATCGCCCCGATCGCCAGCTGTCGCGGCAGGGCACCGCCGATGACCACCAGCGTCACGTATCCGACCGCCACCGTGAGGCTGGTCAACATGACACCGGCGGCCAGTCGCACGGCCGTCGCGTTGGAGTCGATCGGGCGCGGGAAGCCCCAACGACGCAGGATCATCGCCAGGCCCGTATAGCCACAGGCGATCCACAGGCAGGCGCCGAGCAGTGCCCACCACGGCGCCGGCATCCCATGATTGAGCCCCTCGGCCGCAAAGGCGGCGAGCGCCGCCACCGGCAGCCCGCGCGGCCCGAACATCAGCAGGAACGCAAGGGTCAGCGCCGTTTGCGGATTCCACGGGGAGATGTCCAGCCGCAGGACCGGCTGCACGTAGCTCAGCGAATCGGTCAGCACGTATACGACCACGTACACGGCCGCGATCAACAGGCCGCGCCGCTCGTCGCGCATGCGCTGCCAAAGCGTTATCGGCCATGAGATCGCAACCGCCGCTCGGTTCACGCGCGCACCCGCTTTGCCCGCCGATTGCCCGCATAGTAGCGCGGCGGCCTGCGGGTGGCATCGCACCCGGCCCCTGGTCAGGGTGGGGCCCGCGGGTCCCGCGGATGCGGGTCGACCCGTACGGGATTGCAGGGGCTCCTCGAGGTCAGTGACGCCGCGCACAGTGCCGTCACCTACGCCGTCGAGGCATGGCGCTCGGCGCTATGCTCTGTGCCGCATGACTCGAACGACTCCTCATTATGTTCTCTTGGCACTCGCGCTCGTGGGCAGCGCTGCACTGCTGCCGGGCGCGCCGCCGTATGCCGACGAGCCGTCCACCGACTCCTCCGGCAGCACGACCGTCTACCGTTGGGTGGACGCGCAGGGAGTGGTGCACTACTCGGACCGCCCGCAGCCTGGGGCCCAGCGCCTGCAGATCCGCCCGGCGCCGACGTTTCATGCCGAGCCGGTGGAGAGTGCCCCACCCGTGACGGTCCAGATGATTTCCCCGCCCGCGTGCCCCTACGGCTACTACGAATACCCGCCGTTCGACTGTGCGCCGTACGGCTACTACGGGCCCGAGTGGTTCCAAAACGGCGTGTTCATCGGCGCCGGACCGTGGTTCCACGGTCGCCGCGATTTTCGCGGCCACGTCAACAGTCACTACGATCCGCGCCACGGCTACCACGGTCCGAAGCCGCGGCACGGTCAGCACCCGGATCCGGGCCACCCCGCCGGGCACGTCAGCGGCTTTCATGGGGATGAGGCGCACGACGGGCACGGAGACGTGCTGCAACGCTGAGCCCCGAAGCCGCCGGCACCTGACCCGCCGGAGCACCGAAGTCGCCGGCACCTGACCCGCCGGCACCTGACCCGCCGGTACCGGACCCGCCGGCGCCGCAGTCGCCGCCCGCACCGCTGCCAGCGCTTGCCGGCGGGGACGTGCCTGTCCATACTTTACAATGCAAAGTGTCGCGCCGATTGCATCACAGCTCCGCAGCACCCCGTGGCTCGTGGGTCATCGCCGCGATTGCCGCCGTCTGCCTGGCATTTCCCCTGACAGGTCTTGCGCAGGATGGGGGCTGCGCGCAGCCGTCCGCGGACCAGCAGGACCCGCAGGACCCGCAGGACCCGCAGCAAGGGGAGGCGCCACAGCCCGGACAGCAGAACTGCCCGACGCCGCTGTCGCGCGCGCTCGGGGCCATCGAGGCGTACGTCACCTCTCCGGCGCGCTGGGATCGCACCGACTGGCTGTACTTTGGCGGCGCGGTGGCCGCGATCGGCGTGGCCCATCACTTCGATGGCACGGTGCGCGCGCACTTTGCGGACGACGCGCCCGTATCGGTGAACGCCGGCAGCCCCGATTCGCTGCAGGATGCGCTGCCGGCCGGAGCGCTGCTGCTGGGCACCTGGGGGTACGCGAAACTGATCGATGATGCTGACGGCATACGCGAGGCGCACGCCATGGTGGAGGCGAGCGCGCTCAGTGTCGGCACCGCGGTCGCCGTCAGCTACATCGCTCGCCGCGAGGGGCCCAATCAGACGATGAGTCCGGATCGCTGGTGGTCCTCGGGCAGCTCCTTCCCCTCCGAGCACGCCACCGCGGCGTTCGCCATCGGCACGGTGCTCGCCGAATCGGGCAACTCGCGCTATCGCTGGGTGCGCCGGGTACTCGGCTACGGCGTGGCGGGTTTCACGGTCTACGAGCGCCTCGAGCACAACGCCCACTGGCTCTCCGATACCGTGGCCGGTGCGGCACTGGGGGCGGCCAGCGCGCGCTTTGCGATGAGCCGCGAGCGCGAAGCCGAGCCGTCGGGCGACTTTGCCGTGGCGCCGATCAACCGTGGAGTGATGCTGACCTATACCGTGAAGCTGCACTGAGCGCTCGTGCACCTCATGCGCGCAGCAGGCGGCGCAGCCTCGGGGTCGACTGCCGCTTCACGGCCGCCGCGGCATCCAGCAGCACCCGCTCGAGCACCTGCAGGTAGTCGAGGTAGCGCCTGCGTCCGGCCGGCGTGAGCCGGCAGACCGTCTGGGGGCGACCCTGCCGCTGCTCCTTGCCCTGGGTGACCAGTCCGGCCCGCTCGAGCACGTGCAGGTGACGGTTCAGGTTGCCGTCGGTCAGGCCGCACAGCTGCTTCAGATCCACGAACAGCACGCCGCGCGGCTGGGACGCCAGCGAGGTCAGCACGCTCAGGCGCGCGCGCTCATGGATCACGCGGTCGAGTCCCGCGTAGGCGAACGGGGACGGGCGCGGATGCGGCGTCTCCCGGCGCAGCTCCTTCGCGCCGCCGATCGGCTTTGTGCTGCTCATCGGCTTTGCGCTGCTCATCAGCTTTCCGCCGCTCATCGGCTTCGTGCTACTCATCCGCCCGCCGGTAGCCGAACTGCAGTACCCCGGCCACGAGCAGCTGTCCGACGCCGAACGGAATACCCATCGCCCAGGGTGAGAGCGCGCGAGCGTTTGTGCCGAGCGCCAGACAGCCGAGGCCGGCGGCCAGATACCAGACGCCGACGGCGAACATCCCCGGTGGCAGGAAGCGGCAGGACGCGAACACTCCGAGGCTGAAGATGATCTGCCAGAGCCCCGGCAGCATCCAGGCGCTGCCGCGCGCGGTCGCCACGATGATCACCGTCAGCAGCAGACCCGCGCACAGCGGCGGCAGAAACTGCTCGAGCGCGGCTCGCATCATCTCCAACGCGAGCCCCCGATGCAGTCGCCGTGTGCGCAGTGCCGCCTCGGTCACGATCAGTGCGAGGGAGAGGGCGGCCACGGGCACCCAGATCGACAGATAGCGCATCAGCCCGAGGCGCGCGGCCGCACCCGAGCCGCCCAGCCAGGAGTACTGGGCCGCGGCGCCGAGCAGCGCGAGCATCCCCGTGGCCGTCAGCGTCGCCGGTCCGTAGCCGCGAAACTCGGTGCCGCGCGCCAGCTGGCCGCGTATCGAGCGGATCGCGGATATCGCCCTGTGCAGTTCCGTCATCCCGAGGTCCACCGCTCACCGATCCGCGACGTCGAGCACGTGCAGCTTCTTCAGCAGGCGCAGGCCCATGCCGCACGCCACGGTGACGGCGCAGAAGATCACCCACCGACGGTCGGTGATGAACCATCGGGCGACCGGCTCGCCCACCAGCAGGGCATTGGAGATGAATTCCACCAGCGTGAAGGCCGCCCCCAGTGCGATCAGCGCCGGGTACTCGCGTCGCAGGACGGCGCGCAGGCTGAATCCCAGTGTCGGCGCGCGCCACAGCGAAAAGCGCGGCAGAAAACAGGGCGTGCGCGCCACCCAGCTCTCGTAGGCGGCGCCGAAGCGCTTGGCGAGGAACGCCTCCTCGGCGCTGATGACCCTCTCGATGTAGAGCCAGTACACCAGCACCGACACCAGCGCGAACCACACGCTGGTGGTCGCCAGCGCCACGCCCAGCCACATGATGCCGTTGCCGACGTACAGGGGGTTGCGCACCACGGAATACATCCCCAATGTGGCGAGCGTCGCGGCACCGGGCGCCCCCCGGCTGCGTCCGGAGGTGCCGGCCGGCGCGTATGCGACGGTCACACAACGCACCAGCAGCCCGAGGGCGCTCAGGCACACGCAGCCGGCGAGCCACAGATCCTCGACGTGCTTACCCCAATACAGCTCGAAGTGCGCCATCTGCTCGAGCGCGAACCCGAGCGGCACCACCAGCACCAGCGGCATGACTCCCCGCAACTGAAACAACCGACGGCCATCGGCGGTGATGCGATCCGTGATCCGCATGAAGAATTCCTTTGCCGTGGGGCTGCGGTAGGCGACCGGGCGCCGCGCGGGCTTTGCGCTGCAAACTATCGCGCCGGCCCGCGGGCTGCAACTGTCGTGCGGCGATGGTGCTGTCCGGCAATCGGCTTGATGGTATTCTGCGCCCCTCTCGGGCCGAGCCGACATCCGGCGCGGCGTCGCCGTGGAACACCAACGGGGGAACACGCCCATGCAGCACACCCGCGCACCGGCAGTGGCACGCATCGCCCGCGCCCTGGCCGGCATGCTTGCGGCGGCCGTCGTCGCCTGGGGTGCCCCGGCGTCGGCGGGGGCGGCAACAGCTGCGGCGCCCGCCGCGCCGGCGCCCGCCGGCTATCACCTGGTGCACACCTTCCGGCTGGGCGGCGCCGGGTTCTGGGATTACATGATGCTCGACAGCGCCGCGCGGCGCCTGTACATCTCCCGCGGCACGCACGTGGTGGTCATGAACGTGGACACCGGCAAGGTGATCGGCGAGATCCCGGGGGGGCACCGCGAGCACGGCATCGCGCTTGCCCCCGAGCTGGACCGCGGTTTCATCAGCGACGGCACCGCGCCCTCGCACGTGATCGTGTTCGACCTGAAGACCCTGAAGGTCGTCACGATCGTGGCGATGCCGAACAAGGACTCGGACTGCATCATTTACGACCCGGCGACTCAGCGGGTGTTCACGTTCAACGGTGATGACCAGGACGCCACCGCCATCGATGCCAGGACCGATCGCGTGCTGGGCACCATCGCGCTGGGAGGGTCACCGGAATATGCGGTCGCCGACGGGGCCGGACACCTCTACAACAACCTGGTGGACAGGAGCGAGCAGGTGCAGATCGACTCGCGCACGCTGCAGGTGACCGCTCGCTGGCCGCTCGCTCCCTGTGAGCATCCCTCGGGGCTCGCGATGGATGTCGCGCACCGCCGCCTGTTCGCCGGCTGCCACAGCGGGGTCATGGCGATCGTCGACGCGGATGCGCATCGGGTGATCACGACGGAGCCGATCGGCGCCGGGGTGGATGCCAACCGCTTCGACCCGGGGACCCAGCTCGCCTTCAGCTCCAACGGCATGGCCGCCGACCTGACGGTGGTGCGCGAGGACTCTCCGGTTCGATTCACCGAGCTCGGCGCGGTGCACACCGAGCCCGGGGCTCGCACCATGGCGCTCGATCTCAAGACCCATCACGTCTTTCTGGTCACCGCCACGATGGGGCCGCGGCCCGAGCGGGCGACCCCGGACAACCCGCGGCGCTTCCCGAGGATGATCCCCGGCACCTTCCGCGTGCTCGAATACGCACCGGGCGCCGCGCCCTGAGCGCCAGCCGACGGGCGCGCGCTCTGCAGCATGATCGCTGATTCTGCCGATCGGGCCATGCGTCAGCCCGTCGGATAATGACCCAGGCCGGCGGCCACGCAGGGGTCCTGCAGCGGAATGCGCAACGTCACGCACAGCCCCGGCGAGGCGTCCGAGAGCTCGATGCGCGACTGATGCAGCTTGACGATGGCGGCCACGAGCGCGAGGCCCAGGCCGTTGCCCGGGGTGTTGCGGCTGCGCTCGAGGCGATAGAAGCGGCCAAAGACCCTGGCGCGCTCCGCAGGCGGAATACCCGGTCCGGAATCGATCACGTGCACCAGCGCCTCATCGCCCGCGCGGCGGCAGGCGAGGTCGATGGCCGCGCCGGGTCCGGCGTGTCGGATCGCATTTTCGACCAGGTTCGAGAACATCTGCATCAGCAGCGTGCGGTCGGCGTGCACGCTGAGCGGTTCGCCGAGCTCGGTGCGCAGGTGCTGCCGGCCATCCTCGGCCACCGGGGCATACAGGTCGGCGACCTCGTGCAGCAGCTGCGTGAGCGGGACCGGCGCAAAGCTCGCCAGGCGCATTCCCGACTCGATCTGCGAGATGCGCAGCAACGCCCCGAATACCGCGAGGATGCTGTCGCAGTCGTGCAGCGCCCGCTCGATCAGCAGCGCGTGATCGGCGCCGCCGAGCCGTGCGCCCTGCGCGGCCTGCAACCGCTGGCGCAGCCGCGTCAGCGGGGTGCGCAGGTCATGCGCGATGTCGCTGGAGACCTGCCGCAGGCTCTCCAGCAGTACCGTAATGCGATCGAGCATCTCGTTGATGCTGGTCGAGAGCCGATCGAGCTGGCCGTGGCCGCCGCTGTCCGGGATGCGCTCCCCGAAGCGGCCGGCGACGACCGCCTGACAGGTGCGTGTGATGGCATCGACGCGGCGCAGAAAGCCCGCGCTCAGCAGCATCCCGCCGGCGATCGCCAGCGCGAGGGTGGCTCCGATGATCCCGGCGAAGGAAGCGAGAATCAGCGCGCGTGTGTGCGCCACGCGCGCGGTGCTCTCGCCGACGAACAGATAGCTGCCATCGGGCAGAAAGCTGCCCTCGCCGAGCACCACTCCCCGAGGGGCGCCCGGCACCTCGACCTCGAAGCGGCCGGTGCGCGCGGGCATGGGGGCGAGGTTGCCCGCGAGCCTGCGGCCGTCGCGCGCCTGCAATAGGTAGCTGCCCGAGACCCCGGGAACCGCGGTGAGCTGCTGCACCACCTCGATGGCCTCCGACAGGCCCTCGCTGCGATAGCCGCTGTCTATCGCGCCCGCATCGGCGCTGATGAAATCGTGCAGCTCGGCGCGCAGCGCACGCCCAGCGATCCAATAGACGGTCGCGCCCAGCAGCAGTGCCGCGGCCGCGAACAGTCCGATCAACAGCGCCGAGAGGCGCGAGCTCTCGTTATTGAGATGTCGCAGAGCGGACAACGAACAGGTACCCCGAGCCGCGGATGGTGCGGATATATTCGGTGGTCGAGGCGCCGGAGAGCTTGGCGCGCAGGCGGCTCATGTGACTCTCCACCACGCTGGTCTGGGGATCGAAATGGATATCCCAGACGTGTTCGAGCAGCATGCTGCGGGTGACGACGCTGCCGGCGTTGCGCAGCAAGTACTCCAGCAGCTTGAACTCCTGCGGCAGCAGCGCGATCTCGCGGCCCTGGCGCCTGACCCTGCGCTCGAGCAGGTCCAGCTCGATGTCGGCGGCGCACAGGCGCGTCTGCACCGGGGCGGCCGCGGCGCGCCGCGCCAGCGCCTTCAACCGCGCCAGCAGCTCCACCAGGAAGAACGGCTTGACCAGGTAGTCGTCGCCGCCGGCCTCCAGGCCCTCGACCCTGTCGTCCAGTCCGTCCATCGCGGTCAGGTACAGCACCGGGGTCTTCAGCCCGCGGGCGCGCAGCGCCTTGAGCAGCGACAGGCCGTCGCAACCGGGCAGCAGCCGGTCCAGGATGATCACCGCGTGCTCGCCCGCCAGGGCGCGCGCCAGTCCGAGCTGCCCGTCGCCCGCATGCTCGACCGACAGGCCATGGCCGCGCAGGCCTGCGGTGATGTAGCTCGCCGTCTCGGCGTCGTCCTCGACCAGCAGTACCTTCATCGACGCGTCGCATTCCTGCCCGGCGGCCGGCTGCGCGAGCCATGCCCTGCGTGCCAGCGAGCCCGCCGCCGATGCTTACAAAAAAACAACCTTCGCGGCCACGCCCTCCGCGGATAATGCCGCACTCGATGGGCCGGCGCACCGCGAGCCGGCGGAGCCTCGCTATGGCGGCACCCAGAGAATATCTTACATCGCCGCGTCACCCGGGCCGCCCGCGGGACCCGCGCGACCCGTGCCACGCGTACCCCACGCGCCCCACGCGCCCCACGCGCCCCACGGGTCCCCCCGGCCGCCCGCCGATCGCGCGGCGGCTGGCGGCGGCCGTGGCCGCGGCGGGCCTGCTGGCGGGCGGCTGCGCCAGCTATCACCCGCTGCCGCTACCCACGCACAGCACCCTCACCCGGCCCGCAGCCGGCGCCCTCGCGCCGCTGGACATGGACCAGGTGGCCACGCTCGCGGTGCTGAACAATCCGGACCTGAACACGGCGCGCAGCGAGCTGGGAGTGGCGCGCGCGCAGGCGTTCGCGGCGGGCCTGCTGCCCGATCCGCAGTTCACCTACAACCCCGATCATCCCGATGACCACGTGACCCCGGCGGATCCGTTCCATCGCTATCCGGAATTCAACGAATACAACCTGGAGCTGGACGCCGATCTGCTGGCACTCGTGACACATCCGGATTCCAGGGCCGCGGCGCGCGGCGATTCGCAGCAGGCGCAGCTGGATCTGCTGTGGCAGGAATGGCAGACCGTAGCCGAGGCGCGCACGCTCTACGTGCAGCAGTGGATCGGCGCGCAGCGGCGCGATTTTCTGGCGAGCGCACGCCGCGTGTACGCGCTGGCCGCGCAGCGCTCGCAGCAGGCGCAGACCGCCGGCAACGTGACGCTCGAGCAGAGCAGCGCCGATCTGGCGGTGCTGCAGGACGTGAGCAGCCGCCTGGGGGATGCCGAGCGCAGCCTCGCCTCGGCGCAGCAGGGCCTGCGCAGCCTGCTGGGCGTGCAGCCGGATGTGAGCCTGCCGCTGCAGCCGCTGACCGAGCCGCTGATTCCCTCGCGCTCGGCCGTGCAGAGCGCCGTGGCGCAGCTGCCGCAGCACCGGCCGGACCTGCGGGCGCTGCAGGCCGGCTATCGCGCCCAGGAGGCCCGAGTGCGTCTGGCGATACTCTCACAGTTCCCCGACGTGACCATCGGCCTCACCAAGACGCGCGACAACGGCGATGTGCATGCCATCGGGGGTCTGGCGACCCTGACTCTGCCGCTGTTCAACCGCGGGCGCGGCGGCGTCGCGATACAGAGGGCCACGCGCGCGCAGCTGCGCGCCGACTACCAGGCGCGGCTGGACCAGGCGGTGGGCTCGGCCTGGCAGCTGTGGCGCGAGACACGCCAGCTGCAGCGGCAGCTCGCCGACCTGCAGGCACAACTGCCGCGCCTGGCGCGCAGCGTGCAGCAGGCCGAACGGGCCTACCGCGCCGCCGAGTTTCCGGCCGCCAGCTACCTGACGCTGGTGGGCTCGTACCTGGCGGCCCAGGAGCTGGAAGCGACGCTGCGCGAGAGTCTGTGGAGCGATTCGATTGCGCTGGCCACCGTCCTGGGAACGCAGGTGCAGCCTGGGGCTGCAGGCCGCTCGTGAGCGCGCCGGTGCTGCCTGCCCACCGCTGCGCGCCGGCGCTGCCTGCCCGCCGCCGCACCCTGGCGCTCTTTTGGGCTGTGGTGCTGGCGGCCTCGACGCTGCCGCTGGGGCTGAGCGGCTGCGGCGGCGGGGCTGCCGCTGCCGACGATCAGACCGGCGGCGCCGGCCAGTCCCCGAGCGTGCTCGTGCAGACCCTGCCGCTGCAGCGGGGCACTCTGCCGCGCACGGTGAGCGCTTATGGGGTGGTGCAGGCGGCGCCCGGCGCGCAGAACAGCATCGTGGCCCCTGTGGCCGCGCGGGTGACGCAGGTGTATGTGCGCGCCGGCGAGGTGGTGTCGGCCGGCGCAGCGCTCGTGCAGCTGGTGCCGAGCCCTGCCACCCAGGTCAGCTACGCGCAGGCGGTCTCGGCGCTGAAGGTCGCAAGCGACGAGGTGCGACACACCCGCCAGCTGCTGTCGGAGTTTCTGGCCACCCAGCAGCAGCTCGCCGACGCCGAGAAGGCGCAATCGGATGCCCGCGCCGCCCTGGAGGCGCTGAGCTCCCAGGGCGCCGGCGGCACACGCACCTTGCGCGCTCCGTTCCAAGGCATCGTCACCGACGTGTCGGCCACCGTGCGCTCGCTGGTGAGCGAAGGCAGCCCGCTGCTCGATCTCGCGCAGGGTAACGGCCTGGTGCTGATGGTAGGGGTGCCGCCGGACGCGGCCGCCCTGATCGCCGCCGGCGACCCCGTCGACATCGTACCGGTGGGCGTGGGCACCCGCTTCAGCGGCCGGGTGCAGCAGCGCGGTGCGATCGTGCAGCCCGACAGCGGACTGGTGCCGGTGCAGGTGAGGCTGCCGCCCCGCGGCTTCATGCCCGGCGAGTCGGCACAGGCCGCCATCACCGTCGGCACCGTATCCGGATTCGTGGTGCCGCATGATGCGGTGCTGATCGATGACAGCGGCAGTCCCTATGTCGTGCAGGCGGCCGGCGACACCGCCCGGGTCGTGGATGTGCAGGTACTGGACCGGCAGGGCGATCGCGAGGTCATCAGCGGCCCGCTGGACAGGCGTCAACCCCTGGTGCTGACCGGTAACTACCAGGCGCAGAACGGCATGAAGCTGCGTTTCGCCGCCCGGCAATGAATCCGATGATGGGCTTTGCCGCGTTCGTCGAGCATCACCGCCGTGCGCTGCTGTGCGTGGCGATCGCGCTGGGGGTGGCCGGCCTGGTGGCCGGCTTTGGCGTGCCGATCAGTCTGTTTCCCGAGACGAGCTTCCCGCGGGTGCGCATCGAGGTGGATGCCGGCGCCATGCCCGCGCGCCAGATGCTCATCGAAGTCACCCAGCCGCTCGAGGAGCAGGCACGCGCGGTGCCGGGCGCGATCGACGTGGTGTCGACCACCTCGCGCGGGGCGGCGGAGATCTTCGTCGACTTCCCCTGGGGTTGGGATATGAATCAGGCGCTGCTGCGCGTGGATTCGGCCTTTGCCCAGACGCTGCCGGACCTGCCGCCGGGCACCGGCTACGAGGCGATCCAGATGAGCCCCACGGTGCTCATGCCGTTCGTGTCGTACGCGCTGGTGTCCGACCAGGTCTCGCCCGTGACGCTGCGCCGCCTGGCGCAGTACCAGATCGCGCCGCTGCTGACCGGCATTCAGGGGATCCGGCGGGTCGGGGTGCTCGGTGGTCAGACCCCCGAGATCGAAGTGTCGGTCAGCCTGCGCAAGCTTCGGGCCTATGGTCTGGCGCTCTCCGATCTGACCGAGGCACTCTCCTCGACCAATCAGCTGACCTCGGTCGGGCGGCTCGAGGACGACGATCGGCTGTACCTGACCATCGGCAATAACGCCTTCAGCTCGGCGCAGTCGGTCGGTCAGGTGGCGCTGCGCACCGGCAAGAACGGCATCGTGCGTCTGTCGGACGTCGCCCGCGTGCAGAACGGCACGGTGCCGCAGTGGCTGCTGGTGAACGACAACGGCAAGCCGGCGGTCACCGTGGACGTCTACCAGCAGGATCATGCCGACTCGCTGAGCCTGGAGAGCAGCGTCGACTCCACGCTGAATGCCTTCATGAAAAGCCAGCCGCCCGGCATCCACGTCTACAAATGGTATGACCAGACCGAGCTGGTGCGCTCCTCGGTCTCGGCGATGGCCGAGGCGATCATCATCGGCCTGGTGTTCGCCGGGCTGGTGGTGCTCGGTTTTCTGCGCAACTGGCGGGCCGCCGCGGTCGCCATGCTGGTGGTGCCGCTGTCGCTGCTGATCACGGTGCTGGTGCTGTACCTGCTCGGGATGTCGTTCAACATCATGACCCTCGGTGGGCTGGCCGCCGCCATCGGGCTGCTGATCGACGATGTGATCGTGATGATCGAGCACATCGCGCGCCGTGCCGGGGCTGCGGGGCTGCCGGCGCCGCAGGCCGCGGTGCTGCCCGCGGCGCGCGAGTTTCTCTCGCCGCTGTCCGGCTCGAGCCTGGCGACCATCATCATCTTCATACCGCTCGCGTTTCTGACCGGCGTGACCGGCGCGTTCTTCAAGTTCCTGTCGATCACCATGGTCGCGGCGCTGAGCGTCTCCTATGCGCTCACCGCTCTGGTGGTGCCGCTGCTGGTGCGCAGCCTGGTGGACTTCGGCCAGTGGAAGGACCCGGCTCAGGCTCGCCAGACGCTGCTCACGCGCACGCACGGCCGGGCGCTGCAGGGGCTGTTTGCGCGGCCCTGGCTGATCGGTGTGGCGATCGCGGTGCTGGCGGCGGCCGGTGTGCTCGCCTACCGCGGCGTCGGCACCGGCTTTCTGCCGGATATGGACGAGGGCGGATTCGTGCTGGATTACCAGACCGCTCCGGGCACCTCGCTGCAGGAGACCAACCGCGAGCTCGGGCAGGTCGAGGCGCTGCTGAAGGCCAATCCCTACGTCTACACCTACTCGCGTCGCACCGGGGCAGGTCTGGGCGGGGACCTGGTGGAGACCTATCAGGGCGATTTCTTCGTCAAGCTGGTGAACGGCTCGCGGCCGCCGATCGGACGCATCATGGATCAGATCAGCGATGAGATCATGACGCAGGTGCCCGGCATCATGATCGATCCGCACCAGCTGCTCGACGACATGATCAACGACATGGTCGGCCGGCCCGAGCCGGTGGTGATCAATCTGTCCGCCAGCGATCCCTCGGTGCTGAACGGCGTGGCGGTGAAGGTCGCCGACGCCATCGGCAAGGTACCGGGCATCGTGCCCGACTCGGTCAACAGCGGGGTGGTGCCGGCGGGCGATGCGCTCGAGATCCGGGTGGATCCGGCCGCAGCGGCCACTGAGGGGGCCACGGCCGCCGACATTCAGGATCAGATCGATCACTACCTGTACGGCAGCGTGGTGACGCACTTTCTCGGGCCGGTGCAGGACGTGGGCGTGCGGCTGCGCCTGGCCGCGCAGGGCGGGCGCATCTATCGCGACGAGCTCGGTGATCTGCCGCTGCGCTCGCCCACGGGCCGGGTGTTTCCGCTGCGCGCGGTCGGCCGCGTGGACTACGTGGCCGGGCAGCCCGAGATCACGCGCGACAACCTGCAGCAGATCGTCGCGATCACCGCCGAGATCGGCGGCGGCCATGATCTCGGCTCGACGGTGACGGCGGTGCGCAAGCTGCTCGATACCCCGGGCCTGCTGCCGCCGCAGGTCTACTACACGATCGGCGGCGCCTACAAGCAGCAGCAGATCGCGCTCAACGGCATGATCAAGGTGTTCACCGCGGCGGCGATCGCCGAGTTCGTGCTGCTGCTGTTCCTCTACAACCGTTTCTGGCTGCCACTGATCATCATCGGCAGCGCCGTGATCTCCGCCGGGGCGGTGTTCCTGGGGCTGTGGATCACCGGAACGCTGTTCAACATCACCGCCATGATGGGCATGGTGATGATCGTGGGCATCGGCACGGAGATGGCGATCTTCTTCGCATCCGAGTACCAGGCGCTCGAGAGCCGCATGGCGCCGCGCGCCGCGCTGTACGGGGCGGCGCTGAACCGGCTGCGACCGATCACCATGAGCAGCATCGCCATGATCCTCGCGCTGCTGCCGCTCGGCGTGGCGATCAGCGGCTCGGGCGATCAGATGCTGCAGCCGCTGGCCATCGCCATCATCGCGGGCGTGCTGGTGCAGCTGCCGATGGTGCTACTGGTCATGCCCGTGGCGGTCGGTCTGAGCGTCAGACACGCCGGCGAGGGCGGCGGCGCGGGCGGATGATTCGCGGCGGCCGCCGTGAGCCTGCCGCCCCGGCGCGAGCGGCCGGGACAGGGGGAATAATCCCGTCGCCGCAAGGTAGGCCGCCAGTGCCCCGGCGAGCTGGGCGAGCACGAATGCCGGTACATCGGCCGGCCGGATGCCGGCGAAGGTGTCGCTGAGGGAGCGGGCGATGGTGATCGCCGGATTCGCGAACGAGGTCGAGGAGGTGAACCAGTAGGCCGCCCCGATCCACCCCGCCACCATCCCGGGCAGGTCCCGGGCGCGCCGGCAGCCCAGGATGACCAGCAGCAGGCCGAAGGTCGCGACGAACTCGCCCAGCCACTGCGCCGCGCCGGCGCGCACGTGCGTGGCCGACTGGATCAGCGGCAGCTCGAACATCGCCTGAGCCAGGACTGCCCCCGCGACGCAGCCGCCAACCTGCGCGGCGATGTAGCCGGCGGCGTGGGACAGGGGCAGTCGGCGGCGCAATGCCTCGATCAGACTGACCGCGGGATTCAGGTGCGCGCCGCTGACCGGTCCGAGCAGCGCGATCAGCACCCCGAGCACGGCGACCGTGGCGAGCGTGTTGGCCAGCAGCGCCACGGCCACGTTCCCACCCGCCAGTCGCTGGGCCATGATGCCCGAGCCGATGACCGTGGCCGCCAGCAGCATCGATCCCAGTGCCTCGGCGAGCAGGCGGCGCGGCAGATTCACGTGCGCCCGATCTCCTCGAGCCGGCGCTGCAGTTTGATGCCTTCCAGCTTCGCGATCGGCAGACTCGCGAACAACCGCACGCGCGCCTCCAGGGTGTGGAACGCCTGGCGAAATGCCCGCTCGGCCCCCTCACCGCTGACCGCTGCAGGGTCTTCCACGCCCCAATGGGCCGTCATCGGCTGCCCGGGCCAGACCGGGCAGACCTCGGCCGCGGCCTTGTCGCAAACCGTGAAGACGAAGTCGAGTGGCGGCGCGCCCGGGGCGGCGAACTCATCCCAAGCTTTGCTGCGCAGAGTCCCGGTCGGCAGGCCGAGCCGCTGCAGCAGCTGCAGCGCCAGCGGATGCACCGCGCCCTTCGGATGGCTGCCGGCGCTGAAGGCGTGGAATTTCCCCTGCCCCCAACGGTTGAGCAGCGCCTCGGCAAAAATGCTGCGTGCGGAGTTGCCGGTGCAGAGAAACAGGACGTTGTAGAGACGCGTCGACATGGGCAGCCGGGCTCGTCAGGCCGCACGGGTGCGTCTGGCGGGCCTCGCAGAGGCAATCGGCGCGCACGCCGCCGCACACGCCTCACCACTGCCCGCGCAGCAGTTCTGCGTGAGGTAGGTCACCAGGGAGCTCATCGCCGCGAAGTCCGCGCCGTAGATCAGTTGCCGGCCCGCACGCCGCTGCGAGATGAGACCCGCGCGCTCGAGGCTCTGCAGGTGAAAGGTGAGGGAGGAGGGGATGAGCCCGACGCTCGCGGCGATCGCCCCGGCTGCCAGCCCGGCCGGGCCGCGCTCGACCAGCAGGCGATAGATCCTGAGCCGGTGCTCGTGCGCCAGGGCGCCCAGAGCCTCGATGACTCGCGTGGTCTTCACAGACCGTACGATATTACGAGGATAGTCGCAATGTAAAGCGGGCCGGGGGCCGCGGGGCGACGCCGGGCGACGCCGGGCGACGCGGGGCGACGCGGGGCGAGAGCCGTGGCGCTGCCCCGGGGGCCGCGGGCGGTCCGCCGGTGAGCGCGCGATCCGGACCGCCGTCAGTCGAGGGCCGCGAGGCTCGCGGGTCCGTGCGCGGTCTGTGACCAGGCGACGGGCGTGCCCGGCCGGGCCTCGCCCTTGCCTCCCCAGGTCCAGTACAGCCCGAAGTAGGCATAGGTCTCGGCTTGCCCGACGACCGTGTGACCCACGCAGAACAGCAGCTGGAAGGCGGGCTTGCGGAAGTAGTAGTACCCGCCGAAGTCGAACAGGGTCGCGGACTGCGTCTGTGGAGTGGCCAGTCCTTCGGCTGCGTGGTACCAGATCTCCCCTCCGAGCGTCCACTTCTCGCCGATGTCGCGCTGTAGCAGCCAGCCGGCGTACGGAAAGCTCTTGTAAGCCACCTGATTCACCACCTGATAGCCGCCGCCACCGTAGGTGGTCCACGGACCCCAGTCCTTCTGCAGCCAGATCGGCAGCTTGTACCAGGTCTTGCCCACGCCCAGACCGCGTGCGTAGCTGCCGGTGGGCAGCTCGATCATGGGAAAAGTGCCGATCTCCGGCACGTATTTGCTCTCCGGCACGAAGCGGTATTTGACTCCGAGCTCCGTGTCCAGCAGCCCGTAGGCGCTCGGTCCGACCGCCGCGGGAAAGTACTCGGGATTGTTCGACGGGGCGATGGCGCCGAATGACAGGATCGCGTGCAGCTGTGTGTTGGGCAGGGCCCCCCAGTTGAACTCGAAGGCGGGTCCGGTCGAGTCGGTCTCCAGGGCAGTGCCGTCCACGCCCGAGAAGATGTAGAACTCGTAGTGCCCCAGATCCACCGGCTCGGGATCATCGGTCTGAAACGGCGGACCGGCCGCGGCCAGCGCCGGCAACAGCAGCGTGCATCCGGGCAGGCACGCACGCAGTCTCCCACGCATCAAGCCATTTCCCTGCAGCCGATCGATGACGGGTGGCAAGCTGAGCGGCAGCCCGCTCGGACTAGCGCTCGCGGCGGGAGCGCCGCGGGGTCTCGCTCGCGCCCAGATGCACGCCGAAGCTCGCGTACAGCAGCGCGAGCAGACCGGTGACGAAGATGCCATCGAAGGTGCCGGCGCCCCCGATCGAGGCGATCGGCGCGCCAAGCCCCTGCACCTTGCCGAGATTGAGCAGGTCCGCGCCGATCAGGGTGCCCAGGCTGCCGCTGATGTACGCCAGCGGTGCGGCGTAGCGGCGCGACAGCAGCACCGCCACCACGGCGGTGATCAGCGGCGGAATGAACACCGGCTCGGCGATGCCGAGCCCGCGCACGGGGCGGGCGATCTGGTGGCAGACCACGGCCACGATCGCAACGCCGATCACGCTCAGCCCGAGGATGCGATTCTTGGCGATCAGGTACAGCGACAGCACCGTCGGTATGATGGCGCCTCCGACGTTGACGGCGATGACGGTCGAGGGAACCTCGCGCATCAGCGGCACGACGTATTGAATGCCGAAGAACTGCACGACCGTGGCACGGGTGACCTCGCGCGCCGGCAGGTAGGCCACGGGGATGTTCACGTAGCTGCCGATCAGCGCCAGCAGCAGCAGCGCCAGCATGCTGCCCGGCCCGATTCCCATCGCGGCGGAGGCGAAACGCAGCGTGTTGACGGCCACGATGCCCGCGGCGATCCCCAGGAGCACCGCCAGCATGATCAGGAACGGCCAGGCGACGGGAAAATATTGCAGGCCGGATGCTGTCATGCTCGTCTCTGGGAAACCCGTCCGCTCGAAACCGATCCTGAGTACATCGAGCGCCGCAAGGCTGGTAGGCTGAAAGTCTACACCGGAGCACGCGAATGACCAGTCGATACGCAGGCGTGGCGCGTGAGCGCCCGGGGCGGGTGTGCCGGCGGGGGCGGGTGTGCCGGCGGGGGCGGCCGGTCACGGCCGCGGTGGCGCTCATCGCGAGTGCTGTCGCACTAGCCGGCTTGTCGGGGGCGGCTGGCGCCGCCATGCCGGCGGGAGCGGATCTCGTGCGGGACCTGCGCGCCGGCGGCTACGTGCTGGTGATGCGTCACGCGCAGTCGCCCGATGCGCGCCCGGACGGCAGCGATGCCGAGCCGGACAATGCGGCTCACGAGCGGCAGCTCAGCGCCGCGGGCAAGGCACAGGCGCGCGCCCTGGGCGCGGCTCTGCGCAAGCTTGCGCAGGCGGGTGAGATGATCCTCTTCAAGCCGGCGAAGGGCGGCGCGGCCGCAAGCGTGGTGGCGCGCATCACGATCGCACAATGGCGGCAGTGGGCATCGCGAGCGGCTCGGTAGTGCGTTGAACGAGCCAAGCTTCGTCATCGAGCGCCACCCGCGCCTGCGCATCCTGATCCCGATGGTGGTGGCGATCGCGTTCCTGATGGAACAGCTCGATTCGACCATCATCACCACCGCGATTCCGGACATGGCCCGGAACCTCGCGACGACGCCGGTGCGGATGAATCTGGCGGTGACCGCCTACGTGCTGGCTCTGGCGGTATTCATCCCGCTGAGTGGCTGGTTCGCCGATCGCTACGGCGCGCGCCGCATGTTCGTGTGCGCTTTGGGGCTGTTCACGGCCGGCTCGGTGCTGTGCGGCCTGGCGCAGGATTTCGCGATGCTGGTGGCCACGCGCGTGCTGCAGGGGATCGGCGGGGCGATGATGACGCCGGTGGGGCGGCTGATCCTGCTGCGCAGCTTCCCGCGACGCGAGCTGGTCACGGCGATGACCTACATGACGCTGCCGGCGATCATCGGACCGGTCGTGGGGCCGCTGCTGGGAGGATTTTTTACCACCTACAGCTCGTGGCGCTGGATCTTCTACGTCAACGTGCCCTTCGGATTGATCGGCATCCTGCTGGCCCTGCGCTACATGGAGGAGGTGCCCGGGGATCGCACCGTCAGCTTCGATTTCGCAGGCTTCGCCATGTTCGGCTGCGGGGTGGCGATGCTGCAGCTCGCCATGGAGATGACCGGACGGCAGACGCTGCCCGGCGCAGCGGTGCTGGCGCTGTTCGCCGCCGCCGCGATATTGCTGCTCGCCTTCGCGCGCTACGCCCGCAGCGTGGCCACGCCGGTGGTGGACCTGACACTGTTCCGCCAGCGCTCCTTCGCGATCGGCACGATCGCCGGGGGGCTGTGCCGCGTGGGCATGAACGGCTCACCGTACCTGGTGCCGCTGATGCTGCAGGTGGGCTTCGGTCTGAGCCCGATCGTCTCCGGCTCGATCACCTTCCTCGGCAGCGCGGGGGCGATCCTCATCCGCCTGTTCATCGGAGCGCTGCTGCGCATCTGCGGCTTCAGGAGCGTGCTCGGTGCGAGCGCCGCGATCGCGTGCGTGGCTCTGGCCGGCTATGCCCTCATCGGGCCACACACGCCCCACGGACTGATCGTCGCCTACGTGATCGCCTTCGGCCTGGTGCGCTCCACGCAGTACATGTCCTCGAACACCCTCGCGTACGCGGATGTTCCACACGCGCAGCTCAGCCGCGCGACCAGCCTCGGAGGGCTGATCCAGCAGCTGACGGTGAGCTTCGGCGTGTCGCTCGCCGCGCTGCTGCTGGGCGTGGTGAGCCCGCACGGGCAGATGCTCACTCCGGCGCGCTTCCACGCGGTGTTCCTGATGATGGCCGCGCTGCCCCTGCTGGCGCTGCCGGGGTTCCTGCGGCTGCGGCCCGAGGATGGCGCGCAGGTCAGTGGCTATCGGCGGTGACGCCGGGCCTGGCGCGGACGCGGTTCCGGCGCCGCGGGTCCGCGCGCCCCGCTCGACTGCGAGCCATATACGGACCCGCATAACCATATACCGATCCATATGCACCGGCGCGCCGATCGGCCGTGCGATGCGCGCGGTAATGGGCATAGAATCGGGCTCTCGGCTCGGCCGCCAGGCCTCGCGAGGACGCCACTATGCCGAAGATGCTTCGACCCTCATGGGCCTTTCCCGTGGCGCTGGCTGCGCTCGCCATGCTGCTGCTGCCGCCGCGGGGGAGAGCCGATGTCCCGCCCCCTTCTGATCCGGCGGTGCTGACCCACGCCGAGCAGGCGTTTCACGATTCCGTCTCGCCCGTCATGGGCAACCCCCACGGCGATGTCACCGTCGTGGAGTTCTTCGACTATGCCTGTTCCTACTGCAAGGCCATGCAGCCGCGGGTGGAGGCGCTGCTGCGCAGCGACCACGACGTGAAGCTGATCCTGAAGGAGTTTCCGATCCTGACGCCCGAGTCGCTGATCGCGACCAAGGTGGCGCTGGCCGCGGTCCGCCAGGGAAAGTACGCGCGGTTCCACGATGCGCTGATGGACTACCACGGGCCGTGGAACACGGCCGCGATCTGGGATACCGCCAGGGCGGTCGGCCTGAATCTGCCGCGTCTGCGCAGGGACATGGCCTCGCCCGCGATCACCGCCGAGATCATCGCGAATTTCAATCTGGCACGCGGGCTGCGCATCTTTCAGACGCCGGGCGTGATCGTCGGCACGCATATCCTCACCGGCCCGTCGGCGCAGTTCGACTTCCCCAAAGAGGTGGCCGAGGTGCGCGCACACGCCGCGAAGCGCGGCGCGGTGTCGGGCTAGGCCAGGGCCAGGCCCGCCCGGCCAGGCCCGGGCCGGCCCGGGCTATCCCAACTTGGGACCGGTAGCCGGGGGTGTCTGCACACCACCGGCGCCGGAATCCGCATGCGGCGCGGCGGGGTGGTCCACGGGCTGCGCGCCGGGGTGTGGGCGCCGCTGCAGCCGCTGCAGTGCCCAGCGCACGTAGTCATGAAATCGTTTGGGATACCAGCGCTGCGGCCAGCGCGAGCCGCCCGGCCGGCCGCCTCCCGCCAGGCAGCGCATCAATGACATTGCGGCCAAGCGCAGGTTCTGCTCGGTGGTGACGTCGTGCGCAAGGTGGTTGTGCGCATCACGCGCCTGCGCGGCGGCGGCAGAGGCGGCTTGCAGCGCCGCTCCGGTGGCGTGCCCGGTGCGCGCGAAGAGCTCGTGCACGGTCTGTTCGACCTCTGCGTAGAAGGGCTCTTCCGCGGCCGCGAATACCATCCCGGAGGTGCGGATGCCGGCGAGGTCGATGCTGCAGCCGACCAGCTCCGACAGCCGTCGTGCGCATTCGCTGTTCTCGGCCGGGAAGACGGCGATTCGATCCACGTTGATCGACAGGTCGCTGTGCGCGCTCAGGCGCAGCCAGGCATCGAGCCACAGGCCGTAGAAGCTCAGGTAGTTCCCGCGGGGCTGCGGATGGCGGTAGCGCGAGCGTGGCAGGTGCGCCATGCGGCGCAGCGCGCGCAGCGCCTCGGGCAAGTGGGCCGAGCGGTAGATGCGCCGGCTGACACTGTCGAAATAGTCCGCGGTCTTGTAGGACCACCATTGCACGCGCGGCTCGCGCCACAGATGCAGGTGCTTGCCGCCGAACAGGCTGCGAAGGGCCGCGACGCGGCCGGAGCTGCGGCAGAACTGCAGCACGGGGCGTGCCGGGGCGTGCGCGATGATCGCCGACAGCCACGCCTTCTGCGGTGCGGGCAGCTCGCCGTCCCGCGCGAAGTAGTGGTCGTAGGCGAAGGAGGCGCGGAACAGGCCCTGCAGGTGCTCTCGAGCCTGCCAATATTCGTAGAAGTAGGGCCGATCCAGGCGCGGATGGCGCAACCCCGGAGCGTTCGGGGACTCGAGCAGGCGGTAGTGCCTCCACGAATGATTCAGCGCGGCCAGCGATTCGTTGAAGGGCTCCTCATAGCAGCAGAAGGTTTCGATGCCGCGGAACTCGTGGAAGAAGTACGTGCTGGCGGAGCGGAACAGTGAGTGGATGAATATCGGTTGAGCCGTCGCCATTCCCCTATACCTTGTGGGCGGTTTGGTGCGGATTCACGCGGTCGCGAGACGGTGGCGCCGCGGCTCCCGGCGCCGCTGTGTCAGTGCTTGAGCTTCCCGTCCAGCAGCGCGAGCAGCGATTGCCAGTGCCGTTCGGCGCAGGCGGCATCGTAGACCGGAAAATCGCGCATCACCCAGCCGTGCCTGGCCGGATAGGTCTCGATGCGGTGATCGACGTGCGCCTGGCTGAGCGCGTCCTCCAGGCGCTGTTTCATATCGTCCGGAAAGCTCTGATCCTCGATTGCGCCGGCGATGTAGACACGCGCCTTGATCTTCCCGGCGAGGCGATGCGGGCTGTCGGGCTGGTCGGTGGCCAGGCGGCCGCCGTGATAGGAGGCGGCGGCGGCGATGCGCTCGGGGTAGGTGCCGGCGGCCGTGAGCGACATCAGACCGCCCATGCAATAGCCGGTGGTGCCGATTGGGCCGGGTTTGACCTCGCGCTGCGCAGCAATGTAGTCCAGAAATGCCTTTGTATCGGACATGACGTTCGCGGGCGAGGCCGGTCCGAAGAATTTCTCGAACAGCACCTTGCGCTTCTCGGGGTCGGAGAACGCCGTGTGCGGATCCATCGGCTCATAGGGACCGGAACGGTAGAACAGATCCGGCAGCAGCACATAGTAGCCGCTCTCGGCCAGCCGCTCACCGATCTCGAGCATCACCGGCCGAATGCCCAGGCCGTCCATGAACACCAGCACGGCCGGCCAGGGGCCGTTGCCGGCGGGCTTGTAGACGTAGGCCGGGCAGGTGCCGTCACGTGTCCTGATCTGGATGGTGCTCATGGAGCTTCTTCTACCACGCCCTCAGGGGCGGCTCTTTTACCACACTCGGCGCGGAATTTCCCGCCGCGCCGGGCGGCTTGCCGCTGCCGCCGCGTGAGCCCCGGCGTCGACGTCTGCCGCACGGCCCGGCCGGCGCCTATACTTGCCGCATCCTCCAGGGGCGGTGGGTGCGGTCATGCCAGCCAATGCCATCGCCGACCTCTCCAGCGGCGTGGCCCTCGACGATCTGCCGGACGGCCGCATGCTGGCGGGCAAGGTCGGCGGCGATGAGGTTCTGCTGATTCGGCGCGGCGAGTCCTTCTTCGCCATCGGCGCCGCCTGCACCCACTATCACGGACCCCTCGTCGACGGCGTGCTGGCGGGCGAAACCATCCGTTGCCCGTTGCACCACGCGTGCTTCGACCTGCGCACGGGCGCGCCGCTGCACGCTCCAGCGCTCGATCCTGTCCCCTGCTGGCGCGTGGAGAGGCTGGGCGGGATGGTGTTCGTGCGCGAGAAGCTCATGCAGGACGCGGGCAGCGTGAGCGCGGCCGGTGCCGCCGGTGCAGCCGGTGCCGCCGGTGCGGATCCTGCAGCGGCTGCGCGCCGTACCGCAGGCGGCGCCGGCCGCGGCGCGGGTCCGGGTTCGGTGGTGATCGTCGGCGGCGGGGCGGCGGGGCTCGCCGCCGCGCTGACGCTGCGCCGCGAGGGCTATGCCAACGCACTGAGCATGATCAGCGCGGACGACTCCGCGCCGTACGATCGGCCGAATCTGTCCAAGGATTATCTGGCGGGCAGCGCGCCGGAGGAATGGATGCCGCTGCGCGCTCCCGAATTCTATGCGGACCATGGCATCGAGCTGTTGCTCGGGACGCGCGTCGAGTCGCTGGACGCGGGTGCGCGGCGCGTGACGCTGGCCGACGGCCGGCGCATGCCGTTCGATACACTGCTGCTGGCGACCGGCGCGGAGCCGATCCGCCTCGACATCGCCGGCGCCGCGCCCGGGCAGGTGTGCTATCTGCGCAGCTTCAGCGATGGCCGCGCGCTGCTCGCGCGCACCGCCGGCGCGCGGCGCGTGCTGGTGCTCGGAGCGAGCTTCATCGGGCTGGAGGTCGCCGCCGCGCTGCGCGCGCGCGGCATCGAGGTCGACGTGGTGGGACTGGAGCGCGTGCCGATGCAGCGCGTGCTGGGCGCCGAGCTCGGCGGCTTCGTGCGCGACCTGCACGCCTCGCATGGCGTCACGTTTCATCTGGGAAGCAGCATCGCCGAGGTGCGCGAGCGGCGCGTCACCCTCACCGACGGGACGGTGCTGCAGACGGACTGCATCGTTGCCGGCGTGGGCGTGAGAGCGAATGTGGACCTGGCGCAGGCCGCGGGCCTCGCGCTCGAGCGCGGCGTGCTCGTGGATCCGTTCCTGCGGACCAGCGCCCCCGGCGTGTTCGCCGCCGGTGATATCGCGCGCTGGCCCGATGCGCTGTCCGGCGAACTCATCCGCGCGGAGCACTGGGTCCTGGCCGAGCGCCAGGGCCAGACGGCTGCCAGGAACATGCTCGGCCTGGGCGAGCGCTTCGCGGCGCCGCCGTTCTTCTGGAGCCAGCACTACGACGTCGCCATCAACGTCGTGGGACATGCCGAGAGCTGGGACGGCATCGACATCGAGGGGAGCCTCGCGGCGCGCGACTGCGTGCTGCGCTACCGGCGCACCGGTCGCACGCTCGCGGTGGCGACCATCGGGCGCGATCGCGACAGCCTGCAGGCCGAGCTCGCCATGGAGTCTGCACGGAGCACTGAGGGACCCATGAGATGACCGGCCGATTCTCCGACAGCGTCGCGCTCGTGGCCGGCGGCACCGGCGGGCTGGGGCGGGCCGTCAGCCAGGCGTTTCTTGCCGAGGGCGCGATGGTCATTGCGACCTATCGCACGCCCGGGGAGCTCGACGAGCTCGCACGGCAGGCCGGCGATGCGCGTGAGCGGCTCGAGGGCCATCACGTCGATGTGACCGATCCGGGGGCGACGCTCGCACTGGTCGAGCAGACCGTCGCCAGACACGCGCGCATCGATGCGCTGGTGAACGCGGTGGGCGGCTACACCGGCGGCACCCCCGCCTGGCAGGTCGACCCGGCGGATCTGGAGCGCATGCTGAGCCTGAATCTGCGCTGCGGGTATTCTCTGGCGCGCGCCGTGGTGCCGGTGATGCTGGCGCAGGCAGGCGGCTGCATCGTCAACGTCATCGCCCGGGCAGCGCTCGAGCCCCCCGCGCGGGCCTCGGCCTACGCGGCATCGAAGGCGGCGGCGCTGGCGATGATGGACAGCCTGGCGGCGGAGCTGTCCGGCAGCGGCGTGCGCGCCAACTCGGTATTGCCGAGCATCATCGACACTCCCGCCAATCGCAGCGCGATGCCCAAGGCCGACTTCGCACGCTGGCCCAAGCCGGCGGACATCGCGCGGGTGATACTGTTCCTGTGCAGCGCGGAGGCGCGGGTCATTCACGGCGCGGCGGTTCCGGTCTACGGCGCGTAGCCCCGATGGTACAGCCGCCCTCTGCCCCGGTGAGCCGCGCGCGCGGGCTGCGCGGGGACTACTCGCGCGCGGCCGCCGATTACACCGTCGCGCAGGACTGGGAGCGCTACACGCGGGATGATCACGCGGTGTGGGGGGCGCTGTATCGCCGGCAGCTCGAGCTGGTGTCGCATTACGCTGCACCGGAATTTCTCGCGGGTACGCGCACGCTCGGAGCGCCGGCCGCGCAGATTCCGCGCTTCGAGGCGGTCAACGCAGTGCTCGCCTCGGCCACCGGCTGGCGAATCGTCGCGGTGCCCGGACTGATCCCGGACGAGACGTTCTTCGATCACCTGGCGCAGCGGCGCTTTCCGGTGACGGTGTGGATCCGCCGCCGCGAGGAGCTCGACTACCTGGTCGAGCCGGACGTGTTTCATGATTTCTTCGGCCACGTGCCGCTGCTGACGGATCCGGTGTTCGCGCGCTTCATGCAGGCCTACGGACAGGCTGGACCGAAGGCGCTGGCGACGCCCGGCGGACTGCGCATGCTGTCGCGGCTGTACTGGTACATGGTGGAGTTCGGCCTGATCCACACGGCCGCGGGGCTGCGCGTCTACGGCGCGGGCATCCTTTCCTCCAAGGGCGAGACGGTCTACAGCATCGAAAGCCCGCAGCCGCAGCGCCTGCGCTTCGAGCTCACGCGCGTGATGCGCACCGACTACCGTATCGACGCCTTCCAGCGCAGCTACTTCGTATTGGACAGCTTCGAGCAGCTGTTCCTCGCGTGCTACGGCACGGACTTCGCTCCGCTGTATCTGCGCTACGGCGCCGAGCAACCCCTGGCCCCCGACGCGCGTCTGCCGGGCGACGCACCCGTGGCCCCTGAGGCGCCTCTATCCAGCGACGCGCGTGTGTCGAGCGAGGCGCCTCTCTCGAGCGATGCGCCCCTATCCCGCGGCGAGGCAAAAAAATAGGCGCATCGCCTGGGAGTGGCCGCGGTGCGCCCAATAACGCAGTACAAGTAGTTTGACGGCTCGACAGGGAGGGATAACCGTCAATGATTCCACTTGCTGCGGGCCAGTGCAGACTAAGGAGCACGGCGCGTGCCGTTCAAGGGCGGCAGGTGAATTATGTCGACCGGCCCGTCGCGCGAAAGTCATGCCACATCAGGCCATTGCGGCTCGGCCGTAGGACGATGCCGACACCGCATCGGCGCGCGACAGAAGCGGGCGCGGGCGCTCGAGCTCGCGCGCAGCGCCTGCGCGTGCCGCGCGCGCGCTGCGCGCATGCCCGCCGCGCTGTAAGCCTTGCAGCGCCTGGGGCACGCATCGGTAGTTATTGCGCGGCGATGATTCTGGAGCGCGACAGCCGGGTGACCACCGCATAGACCGCGGCGCTGGCCGCCACCAGTATCGCGAGGCCAATGATCTCGAGCCGCGAAGCCAGCGCGATCATCGCCAGCATCGCGCCGATGGCCACGAGCGCGATGGCGCCGAGCGCCGGAAAGTTCAGCGGTGGGCCGGCATGCGCGATACGCCGCCGCCGCAGCCGCCAGGCGGCCGCGCAGCCGGCGATGTACAGGGCGGCGGAGGCGAGCGAGGAGAGCACGGCGAGCTCGGCGAAGCTGCCGGAGAGGGCGAGCGCGAGGACGAGCGCCGCGTAGCACAGTATGGCGACGTGCGGGGCGTGCGTGCGCGGGTGCACGCGCCCGAGCACCCGCGGCATCAGGCCGTCGCGCGCAAACGCGAACAGCAGGCGCGGCGTACCGAGGATGTCGGTGCCCATCCAGCCGAACATGGAGACGGCGGCGCCTGCGAGCATCAGTGCGCGCAGCGCCGGGTGGATACGTGCCATCGCATCGCTCAGCGGCACGCTGGAAGTCGCGAGCGCGCCACCCAGCAGCCCCTGCGCAACGAGCTGGATGGCAATGTACAGCACGGTCACGGACAGCATCGCGGCAGCGAGCGCCCGCGGAATGGTGCGCGCCGGGTGGCGCACCTCGCCGCTGGCGGCGAGCGAGGTCTCCATGCCGGAGAAGGCGAACACGCCCAGGATGAGCCCTCGTCCGAGGTTGCGGTGCGCGAGCGCCGCGGCCGGGGCGGCGGCGCTCGCCACCGCGGCGTGCGTCACCGCGGCATGTGCCACCGCGGCATGCGCCAGGGCTCCCGCGTGGTGCGCGAACAACAGAGCGCCGGTGCCGGCCAGCACGAACACCAGAAGCGGCAGCAACTTCAACACGGTCGCCACTTCGATCAGGCGTGTCCCGCGTACCACACCGCCGATGTTGATCAGTGCGATCGCGCCGGTGACCCCGACGATCGATAGCACACGTGTGGCGGGGGCGAGCGACTGCGGCATGATGCTCGCGCACACGGCCCCGAGCGCCGCGGCGATGCCGCCGCAGGCGAGCACATCGCCGGCCCAGAGCAAGGTGCCGCTGACATAGGCGGCCAGCGGACCAAAGGCTTCGTTGACGTAACCATAAATTCCGCCGCTGGTAGGCACCCGACTGCCGCCCTCGGCCAGGCATAGGGCCACCGCGCCGACCGCCAGCCCGCAGCCCAGAAACGCAAGCGGCGCGTACGGCCCGATCGAGGCGGCCAGCGCCGCGGGCAGCACGAAGATGCCCGCTCCGACCACGATGTTGATGACGCTGACGGCCAGGCCCCAAGTGCCCACCACGCGCAGCATGCCGGCATCGCGGGCCGCCGCGCGGCCGTCTGTTGCCGCGCGCTCCTCTGCTGCTGCGCGCTCGTCTGTTGCGGGCGGTGACACTGGGCTAATCTTAGCGCCGCGGGAGGCGCACACGAACCCCATGGCCAAGGCGATACGCATCTACGAGCACGGCGGCCCCGAGGTGTTGAAGTGGGAAGACGTGCAGCTGCCGCCGCTCGGCCCGCGCGAGGTGCGCGTGCGGCACACGGCCATCGGGCTGAATTTCTCCGACGTGTATCTGCGCACCGGACTGTATGCGCGGCCGCTGCCCACGGGGATGGGCTCGGAGGCCGCCGGGGTGATCGAGCAGGTCGGTCGGGGTGTGCGGGGTCTGAAGCGCGGAGACCGCGTGGCCTACTACTGGGGGGCGACGCTGGACGCGTACGCGACCGAGCGCGTGCTGCCGGCCGAGGCGCTGCTGAAGCTGCCCGTGGGCGTGAGCGACGAGCAGGCGGCCGCGGTGCTGCTGAAGGGCCTGACCAGCTGGTACCTGCTGCGCGAGACGCATCGCCTGCGCCGCGGAGAGGTGATCCTGGTGCCCGCGGCAGCCGGCGGCGTGGGGCTGATTCTGTGCGCCTGGGCGCGCACGCTCGGGGCGCGCGTGATCGGCGCGGTGGGCGAGGCCTCGAAGGCTTCGCTGGCGAAGCGCCATGGGTGTCACGAGGTGCTGATCGGCTATCACGACCTGGCGGCGCGGGCGCGCGCGCTGAATCGCGGCAAGGGTGTCGACGTCGTGTATGACGGCGTGGGGCGCGATACGTTTGTCGCCTCGCTGGACGCGTTGCGGCCCCGCGGGCTGATGGTGAGCTTCGGCAATGCCTCGGGGGCCGTCGAGCCGTTCACGGCGATGGACCTGCAGCGCCGCGGCTCGCTGTTCGTGACGCGGCCGACCGCCGCGGATTACCTGGACACCGCTGCCCGCATACGCGGGGCACGGGAGCTGTTTTCGCTGATCAAGCGGCGCGTGATCCGGCCGCACATCGGCCAGCGTCATGCGCTGGCCGACGCGGCGCAGGCGCAGCGCGAGCTGACGGCGCGGCGTACGATAGGCTCCACGGTGCTGGTGCCGTAGGTCGTGCGAGTCGCGTGAGTCGTGCGGGTGGGGGGACGAACAGCTGTGTGGCGTGCGTGCGGAGTGATCGGAAGGCTCGGTGTCTGCGTGGCGATCGCCGCGGCCGGGGGCTGTGCAACCTCGGCGGCCTTTCAGCAGGAGCTGACCAAGACCAACACGCAGACCGTGATGGCATTCGAGGAGACCGTGTTCAACAAGCACGAGGTGCCGGAGGCGTTCGCGCACTACGTGGGGATCGATTTCATCGAGCATGATCCGCGGCTCAGCGGTGCCGACGCGGGCGACGCGGGCGGCGCGGACGGCGCGGGCGGTGTGGGTGCGGACGACCCCGGCCGCGGCGACAGGGCAGCCGCGGTGAAGGCGTACGGCGGGCTGCTGCGGCGGCTCGCGGCGGGGTCGCGCCGCGTGTTCGCACGCACGGTCGCGCAGGGGGACCTGGTGGCCACGCAGTCGAGCTGGGAGGGGCTGGCGGGGCCCGCGCGCTCGATCTCGGTCGTGGATATCTATCGGCTCAGCGAGGGTCGTATCGTCGAGCACTGGGACGTGATGCAGGGTCAGGGGCCTGTGGTGCCGGAACGATGATTCGGCTCGCGGGTGCCCGGGAAAGATGCCGTCCCTGGCAACGCCTCCCTCCCTAGTCAGCGCTGCGCGTCGGGGCTTGCACTCTCAAGGGCCCGAGGCATCCCCGATCGCAGTCAAGTCGCTCACACACGACGCGTGTTGTTCTGGTCCGCCGGCTCCTCGGCAGCCGCGCGCGGACGGGGTCACTGTGAGCCGGTTCGATGTCGCTTGCAAGGATTTTCGCGCCGGATTTTCGAGCCGGACGGCGCAGGATTGCTCAGGGGCTCTCAGGGGCTCTCAGGGGCTCCCGGGGCTCGGAACGATCCGCAGCATGTAGCCGACGCTGGGGATGGTGCCCAGCCAGCGAGGCTGTTCGGGGTCGTCGCCGATTTTCTGGCGCAGGCGGTGCACGAGCTGCTTGAGGAGCTGGCGGTCGCCGCCGCCGCGGTGGCCCCAGACGTGCACCAGCAGCCGGTCGGTGTGCACCACCTGACCGGCGTTGGCGAGCAGCAGCTGCAGCAGCCGCGATTCGAGTGGTGTGATACGGATCTCGCGCTCCGCGATCCGCAGGACCAGCAGCTCCGCGTCGAGCGACAGCTCTCCGGCGCGGGTGGGGCTGGGCCCTTCCTGGCCCGCGCGGCGCAGCAGCGCCTTCACGCGCGCCACCAGGGTGCGCGGGCTGAAGGGTTTGGTGAGGTAGTCATCGGCGCCGAGCTCGAGCGCGCGCACCAGGTCCGCCTCCTCCCCGCGCGCGGTGAGCATCATGATCGGGGCGTTGCTCTCCTTGCGCAGCTGACCGCACAGCTCGAAGCCGGAGCCGCCGGGCAGATTGATATCCAGGATCGCCAGATCCGGCCGCTCGCTGTGGAAGGCCGCGAGCCCCGTGCCGTAGCTGTTGGCCGTGATGACCGGAAAGCTCGCCTGCCGCAGCGCGAAGCTCACCACCGCGAGCATGTCGCCATCGTCGTCGACCACCAGCAGCTTCATGGCGTGGCTCTCCGCGTCCTCATCCGAGCGCCCGGGAGGGCTCGGGCAGCTCCGGCAGCACGAGCGGCAGCACGATCGCGAAGCGCGTGCGCTGCTCGGCGGTGCGCTCCATGCGCACGCTGCCACCGTGGCGCTCGATGATGGATTTGACGATCCACAGCCCGAGACCGAGGCCCGGAGCCTCCGGCTCGCTGTCCGCGCCGCGCTGAAAACGCTCGAAGATCGTGCTGGTGCTGCCGGCAGGCACGCCGGGGCCCTCATCCTCGACCCACACCTGCACCTGACGCGCCTCCCGGGAGCCATTGCCGCCGCCATTGCCGCCATCGCCATCGCCGCCATCGCGGCCGCCGCCGCCGCCGACGCCGCCGACACCGCCGACGCCGCCGACACGGATGACGCTGCCCTCCGGGGCGAACTTCGCGGCGTTGGCCAGCAGGTTGACGAACACCTGCACCAGCCGCGGCGCATCTCCCCGCACGGTCACGTCCAGGGCTCGCGCGTCGCTCTGCAGCGTGAGCTCGCGCTGCTGCAGCAGCGGCGCGATGAGGTCATGCGCTTCGGCGAGCACCTCCGCGAGCCTCACGTGCTGCTGGCGGATGGAGAGCTGGCCGGCCTCGATGCGCACACTCTCGAGCAGGTTGTCGATCAGGCGCATGAGGCGCAGCACCCCGCGCTCCACGTTGGCGAGCAGCTCGCGCTGCGCTTCGGGACGCATCTGCCCGAGCCCCTCGCGCAGCAGCTCCACGGAGGCCAGCTGCGCGGCGAGCGGGGTGCGGAATTCGTGCGAGATATTGCCGAGCACGCTGTCGCGGGCGCGGCGCGCGGCCTCCAGGTCGGTTTCGTCACGCAGGATCTGCACCTGGATGCCCTGGATGGGCGGGGCCGACAGCACGATCGTCGAGCGCGTGGCCCCATCGTGCAGACACAGCAGCTCGCGCGCGCTCGCCTGCGGGGAGCTGCGCGCCGCGAGGATCGGACAGGCGCGCTCGCAGGGGCGCTGCCCATCGACGGGGGAGGGCCGCAGCACGTCCCCGCAGAACTGCCCGGCGATGTCGGCGGGAGCGCGGCGCAGGAGCCGGGCCACCTGCGCGTTGGCGTAACGGATGCGGCGCTCGTCGTCCACCGCGAACACGCCCTCCACGACACCGGCCAGCACCGCCTGGGCTTCGGCCTCGCGCCGCCGCAGCGCGTCGGTGAGATCCACGAGGCGGCGGCGCATCTCGTCCATCGAGCGCGCCAGCGCCCCGACCTCCAGCGGCGCCACCGCGGGCACCGCGGCAGAAAAATCCCCCCGGCCGATGCGCTCCGCGATGTCGCGCAGCGCGACCACCGGCCGGGCGAGCCAGCGTCCGTAGAGCACTCCGAGCAGGCCCGCGCTCGCGGCCACGATGAGCGCGGTGGCGAGCAGCACGCGGTCGAAGCCGCGGCGCGCGGCCGCGAAGTCCGCGCCGCTCAGGCGCGCATCGAGCAGGCCGACGACCACTCCGGTCTGCGCCGACAGCACCAGGCTCGCCGCGTACCAGTCGCCGTGGCGCAGCCGGCCCACGGCGGCGCCCTGGCTGGCGCCCAGCGCCCGGGTGTGCAGCGGGGTCATGTCATCGTCGGGCGGGGCGTGATAGGTGGCGAAGTTCACGACGCTCAGCGTCGCGCCGACCTGCTGGCCGAGCGTCGCGAGCAGCGCCGGGTTCGTCAGCCTGAGGGTCACGGCCTGCACCGTGGTGCCGGGGACCGGGGCGGCCGCGCCCCAGATCAGCGGGCCGCCGCTCTTTGGCGCGATCACGAAGCGCTCGCCCTGTTCCTGGATCGCGGTGGCGATCTCGCCCCAGTCCAGCGCCGCGGCGGGCGCCGTCTGCGCGAGCACGCCGGAGCCCTGCAGGAGCGCGGCGATGTCACCGTTGGTGCTCTCCACGTAGCGCAGCAGGAAGGGCAGCAGGCCGGGGTTGGGCTGCGGCGGCGCCAGCAGGCGCGCCAGCGCGGGACGATCGGCGAGGTCGCGCGCGTCGCTGAGCAGGTCCTCGTCGTCGCGGCGCAGGAGCTCGCGCGCGCTGGTGACGGCGAGCTGCGCGCGCACCAGCGCCTGCTGCGAGACCTGGCGGCCGAGCAGCACGGCGCAGGCGAGTGCGATCGCGGCCACGGCCAGCAGCACGATGAAGACGCTGCCGCCGCCGAGCCAGGAGGCCAGACCGACCTCTGCCTGCGATTCGGATCCTGAACGCACCGCCGTAAGCCTACTAGCAGCCGCCGGCCCGCGGCTACGCCTGGCGCGCGACGCCCGCGCGCAGCTCCGGCTGGCGCAGCTCGAGCAGGCTCTTGGCCACCAGCGTCACCAGCGCCAGCAGCGCCAGGATCGAGGCGGCCGCGAACGCCCCCACGTAGTTGTAGTCGCTGTACATGATCTCGATGTGCAGCGGCAGGGTGTTGGTGAGCCCGCGAATGTGCCCCGAGACCACCGAGACCGCGCCGAACTCGCCCATGGCGCGCGCATTGCAGAGCAGCACCCCATACAGCAGGCCCCAGCGGATGTTCGGCAGCGTCACCAGCCGGAAGGTCTGCCAGCCGCTCGCCCCGAGCGACAGCGCGGTCTCCTCCTCGTCGTTGCCCTGCGTCTGCATCAGCGGGATCAGCTCGCGCGCCACGAACGGGAAGGTCACGAAGGTGGTCGCCAGGATGATGCCGGGGACCGCAAAGATGATGTGTATGCCGTGGGCGATCAGCCAGGGGCCGAACCAGCCCTGCGCGCCGAACATCAGCACGTAGATCAGTCCGGAGATCACCGGGGAGATGGCGAAGGGCACGTCGATGAGGGTGACGAGCGTGTTCTTGCCGCGGAACTCGAACTTGGCGATCGCCCAGGCGGCCGCGATGCCGAAGGTGAGATTCAGAGGCACGGAGATCGCCGCGGTCAGCAGCGTCAGGCGCATCGCCGCGAGCGCATAGGAGTCCAGCAGCGAGGCGATGTAGGGCACGACGCCGCGCGTGAAGGCCTCGAAGAACACGATCAGCAGCGGCAGCGCCACCAGCACCACCAGGTAGAGCAGCGCGACGCCGAGCAGGGAGTAGCGGCCCAGCTCTTCGGGGATTTGTTGGCGGCCGATCATCGCACGTGCCTGCGGCGCTGGGCCCACAGCTGCAGCGCGTTGATGCCGAACATGAGCGAGAACGACGCGAGCAGCATCACCACGGCGATGGCGGTGGCCTCGGAGTACTGGTACTGCTCGAGCTTGATCATGATCATCAGCGGGGCGATCTCCGACACCTTGGGGATGTTGCCGGCGATGAAGATCACCGAGCCGTACTCGCCGAGCGCGCGCGAGAAGCCGAGCGCCGAGCCGGTCAGCAGCGTCGGCCAGATCGAGGGCAGCACCACCCAGCGGAAGGTCTGCCAGCGTGAGGCACCGAGGGTCTCGGCGGCGCCCTCGACCTCGCGATCGAGGTCGCCGAGCACCGGCTGCAGCGTGCGCACCACGAACGGCAGGCTGACGAACGCCAGCGCCACGACGACGCCGAGGGGCGTATAGGCCACGCGCACGCCCAGCGGCGCGAGCAGCCGGCCGATCCAGCCGTTGGGGGCGTACAGCGCGGTCAGCGCGATGCCGGCCACGGCCGTGGGCAGCGCGAAGGGCAGGTCGATCATCGCATCGAAGATGCGTCTGCCGGGAAAGCGCATGCGCGTGAGCGCCCAGGCGATGATCACGCCGAACACCGCATTGATCAGCGCGGCGAGCAGCGCTGCCCCGAAGCTCAGGCGCAGCGAGGCGAGCACGCGCGGGGTCGTGACCACGTCCCAGAAGCGCACCGGGCCGAGCTGCGCGGAGCGCACGAACGCGGTGCTCAGCGGCAGCAGCACGATGATGCAGACGTAGAAGAGGGTGTAGCCGAGCGTCAGGCCGAAGCCGGGCAGCACGCGGAACGGCCTGGCGTCGCGTCGCAGGCGCGCGCGCGCCGGTGGGCGCGGCGCTGCGCCGAGGGGCCGCGGCAGCGCCGGGGCGATCGCGCTACTGGCCATAGATCTGGTCGAAGGTTCCGCCGTCGGCGAAGTGCACGGCCTGCGCGCGCGCCCAGCCGCCAAATTCCTGCTCGACGGTGACCATCTGCGCCACGCGCGGGAACTGCGCGGCGTACTGCTGCGCCACCGCGGGCAGCCGCGGACGATAGAAATTGCGCGCGATGATCTGCTGGCCCTGCGGCGTGTAGAGGAACTGTAGGTAGGCTTCGGCGATCGGCCGTGTATGCCGCTGGTCCACCACCTTGTCGACCACGGTGACCGGCGGCTCGGCGAGAATGCTCAGCGGCGGCACCACCACGGCGAACATGCCGCTGCCGAGCTTCTGCTCGGCCAGCAGCGCCTCGTTCTCCCAGGAGAGCAGCACATCACCGATGCCGCGCTCGACGAAGGTGTCGGTCGCGCCGCGCGAGCCGGCATCGAGCACCGGCACGTGCTGATAGAGCGCCTTCATGAAGCGCTTGGCGCCGGCGGCGCCGCCGCCGGCGGCGGAACCCCCGCCGGCCTGGCTGCCCTGGCCACCCTGGCTGCCCTGGCCGCCCTGGCGCGAGGCCCACGCCCAGGCCGCGAGATACGCCCAGCGCGCCGCGCCCGAGGTCTTGGGGTTCGGGGTCACCACCTGCACGCCCGGACGGATGAGATCGCCCCAGTCGCGCACGTTCTTGGGGTTGCCGCGTCGCACCAGGAACACGATGGTGGAGGTGTAGGGGCAGCTGTTGTAGGGCAGGCGCGTGGCCCAGTCGGCGGGGATCAGGCGCGCCTGGGTGTAGAGCTGCATGATGTCGTAGCCCGAGCCGAGCGTGGCGACGTCGGCCGGCAGGCCGTTGACGATCGCGCTGGCCTGCTGCCCGGAGCCGCCGTGGCTCTGCAGGACCGTGACCTTCTGGCCGGTGCGCGCCAGCCACGGCGCGGTGAACGCCGGGTTGATCGCCTCGTACAGCTCGCGGGTCGCATCGTAGGAGACGTTCAGCAGCGTGACGGGCGCGGCGGCCGCGCGCGCCGCGGAGTCGGCCAGCAGCCAGGGGCCACCGGCTGCGGCGGCGATCAGCCCCGCGGCTGAGCGGCGCGTGATGCGCACGGTCACGCGCGAATTCCGGGCAGGGCCTGCGCCGACGCGCTCTCGTAGAGCCGATCGGTGACGCCCTGCTGGGTGGGCGGTGAGCCGGCGGCACAGGAGAGCAGCACGACGCAGCGGCTCGCATCCTCGAACAGCGCGGCGAAGTCGCCCGCGAGGCTGCGCTCGATCTCGGCCGGCGAGCCGTCCAGGCCCAGCACCGCCATCATCGGCTCGCTGGAGACGGCCAGCTGCGCGCTCCAGTCCGCCAGGGTCCCGATGTGCACCTCGGTGCGGATGTCGAGCCCATGACTGTGCTGCAGCTCGGCGCGCGCATCCAGCAGCCGGCGGAAGGCGCTGGTCGCCTCGGCGCGCGGGGCCGTCGGACTCTGCACGCTGACGAAGGTCGCCTCGGCGTGCAGGTGGCGCATGACGCTCGCCACCAGCCGCAGCGTCTCGGAGCGCGCCGCCTCGCTCTCGCAATGGATCAGCATGCGCCGCGGCAGCTCGGCCTGCGGTGGCACGCACAGCAGCCAGCGGCGGCCCTGGGCGGCGGCGGCCGCGATCCCCGGGATGCTGCCCCGTCCACCGGCGATCACGCCCACGCCGGTGAGCGCGTTGTCGGACTCGGCGGTGTCCTGCGCCTCCAGCACCGGCGCCTGCATGCTGCGCACCAGCTGGCTGAGCAGCGGGGAGCGGCGCAGCGCCAGCGCGGTCGCCGGCTGGGTGGTGAGCAGCCGGAAGCTGGCGATCGGGGTCGGCAGCATGTGGAAGCGGCGGATGCCGAGCACCACGCGTTGGCCCGGCGCGAGCGCCAGCGCCACCTGCTCGGTGCTGGTGCGCGTGATCTCGATGCCGTCGGAGGCGGCCGCGCCCGCGCCGGGTGCGGAGCCGTCCGCGCCGTCGGCGCTGGCGGGGCGGGCCGCGGCGTCCGCGCCAGCGGCGCCGAGCGGGCCGCGTTTGCCGCGCGCGGAGGAGGTGCCGCCGATCGCGCAGATGACTTCCCACTCCGGCTCGAGCCTGACGCGCAGCCGCTCGAAGCCTCCGCCGAAGTCGGTGGAGATCACCTCGCCGCTGCCGAGCGCGCCGCTGGAGAGCTGCCCCTCGTGCTCGGCGATCTGGATATCCTCGGGCCGCACCACCGTGACCACCTCGTGCCCCACCACCGGTGAGCGTGCCTCGGGCGTGGTGGCGAGGAAGCGCCGGCCGAGCCGCAGGCCGGAGGGGCCGCGCTCGCCGAGGAACAGGTTGGCCGCGCCCAGGAAGGTCGCCACGAAGCGCGTGGCCGGACGCCGGTACAGCGTCTCGGGCCTGCCGGTCTCGAGCAGCCGTCCGTTGTGCATGATGCCGATACGATCGGCGAGGGCGAACGCCTCCTCCTGATCGTGCGTGACCAGGATGGTGGTCATGCCGAGGCGGCGCTGCACCTGGTGGATGGTCTCGCGCAGCTCCACGCGGATCTTGGCATCCAGCGCGCCGAAGGGCTCATCGAGCAGCAGCACCTGCGGCTCGTGCGCCAGCGCGCGCGCCACGGCGACGCGCTGCTGCTGGCCGCCCGACAGCTGCCCGGGCAGGCGCGACTCGTAGCCCTCGAGCGCAACCAGCTGCAGCAGCTGGTCGCGCCGCCGGGCCCGCTCGCGCCGCTTCACCCCGCGCACGCGCAGCGCGAACTCCACGTTCTGCCCGACGGTCATGTGCCGGAACAGCGCGTAGTGCTGGAATACCAGTCCCACGCCGCGATCGCGCGCCCGCACGTGCGTCACGTCACGGCCGTGAAACGAGACCCGGCCGTGATGCACGTCGGTCAGTCCGGCGGCGATGCGCAGCAGCGTGCTCTTGCCGCTGCCGCTGGGACCGAGCAGCACGAAGAACTCGCCCGGCTCGATGCGCAGCGAGACGTCGTTGAGAACAGGCACGCCGTGGTAGCGCTTGGTGACCTGCTCGAAATTGATCGACATGCACCCCTCCGGGCCCCCATCCTAGGAAGATCGGGTGTGCGGGTCAGTTCCAAGCAGGTAACAATCCGGTTATGTCGCTGCCGGGGGCGGGTTTTTGCCTTGTCCGGCCGGTTCCGCTAGGCTGCGAGCCGCGTCAGCGCAGCGACCAATCGCTTTCATTTCAATACCTTATTCCTCCTCATGAAGGTCACGGTTTTCGGCTCGGGATATGTCGGATTGGTGACGGCCGCATGCCTGGCCGATGCCGGTAACCACGTCATATGCGTGGACATCAGCGCCGCGCGCATCGAGCGACTGAACGCCGGGGAGCTGCCCATCTACGAGCCGGGCCTGGAGCCGCTGATCCGCGCCAACCGCGAAGCCGGCCGCCTGGAGTTCTCCGTGGACAGCGCGCGCGGCGCGCGCCACGGCCTGTTCCAGCTGATCGCCGTGGGCACCCCCGCCGATGAGAGCGGCTCGGCGGATGTCTCCCACGTGCTCGCGGCGGCGCACACCATCGGCGAGCACCTGGCGCAGTACGCGGTGATCATCACCAAGTCCACGGTGCCGGTGGGCACCGCCGAGCGCGTGCGCGCCGAGGTGGCCGCGGGGCTCGTGCGCCGCGGCGTGCGCATCGAGTTCGACGTGGTCTCCAACCCCGAGTTTCTCAAGGAAGGCGCGGCGATCCAGGACTTCATGCGCCCGGATCGCGTGGTGGTGGGCACCGACAACCCGCGCACCACCGAGCTGGTGCGCGCGCTGTACGAGCCGTTCACGCACAGCCACGACCGCCTGGTGGTCATGGACACGCGCTCGGCCGAGCTGACCAAGTACGCGGCCAATGCGATGCTCGCGACCAAGATCAGCTTCATGAACGAGCTGGCGGCCATGGCCGAGCGGCTCGGCGCGGATATCGAGAAGGTGCGCGTCGGCATCGGCTCGGACCCGCGCATCGGCTACAGCTTCATCTACCCGGGGGTGGGCTACGGCGGCTCGTGCTTCCCGAAGGACGTGAAGGCGCTGATCGGCTCGGCGCGCCTGGAGGGCGTCGACGCGGAGCTGCTGCGGGCGGTCGATGCCGTCAACGAGCGGCAGAAGGGTGTGCTGATACGTAAGGTGCGCGCGCACTTCGGCGAGCGGCTCACCGGGCGCACCTTCGGGCTCTGGGGGCTCGCCTTCAAGCCCAATACGGACGACATGCGCGAGGCGCCGGCGCTGGTGATCATCGATGCGCTGCTCGAGCACGGCGCGCGCGTGCGGGCCTACGATCCGGTGGCCGGCGCGGAGGCGCGCCGGCGCTATGCGGGCCATCCGCAGGCCGAGCGCCTGAGCTTCTGCCGCGAGGCGTACGAGGCGGCGCAGGGCGCCGATGCGCTGCTGATCGCCACCGAGTGGAAGGAATTTCGCAGCCCCGACTTCGAGCGGCTGCGCGAGCTGCTGCGCGCCCCGCTGATCTTCGACGGCCGCAACCTCTACGAGCCCGCCCTGATCCAGAGCCTGGGCTTCCAGTACTTCGCCATCGGGCGCGGCGGCGCGCCACGCGCGGCGACGGCGGGCGCATCGTGCTAGTGCCGGTGGTGCTCTCCGGGGGGGCGGGCACGCGGCTGTGGCCGCTGTCGCGCGAGCTGTATCCCAAGCAGCTGCTGCCGCTGGTTGGACGGCACACGATGCTGCAGGAGACGGTGCTGCGCCTCACGGGGCTCGCCGCCAGCGCGCCGGTCGTGGTGTGCAACGAGGAGCACCGCTTCCTCGTCGCCGAGCAGCTGCGCGGCATCGAGCGCGGCGCGCGCGCCATCGTGCTCGAGCCCGCCGGCCGCAACACCGCCCCGGCGATCGCGCTGGCCGCGCACGCGGCGCTGGCGGCCGACGAGGGCGACTCGCTGCTGCTGGTGCTGCCGGCCGATCACGTGATCGCGGACGTGGCGGCGTTTCAGAACGCGGTGCAGAGCGCCGCGCTGGCCGCGCGCGAGGGGGCGCTGGTCACCTTCGGGGTGGTGCCGCGCTCGGCGGAGACGGGCTTCGGCTACATCCGCCGCGGCCAGCTCATGGGCGGCGCCTACCGCATCGCCGAGTTCGTCGAGAAGCCCGATCCGGGCCGCGCCGCGCAGTTTCTCGCCTCCGGGGAGTACTACTGGAACAGCGGCATGTTCCTGTTCCGCGCGCGCCGCTACCTGGAGGAGCTGGAGAAGTTCGCGCCCGACATCGCCTCGGTGTGCCGCACCAGCTTCGCGGCCGCCACGCGCGACCTGGATTTCACGCGCATCGACGGCGGCGCGTTCAGCGCCTGTCGCAGCGAGTCGATCGACTACGCGGTGATGGAGAAGACCGCCGATGCGGTGGTGGTGCCGCTGGACGCCGGCTGGAGCGACGTGGGCTCGTGGGCCTCGCTGCACGCCGCCTGCGAGAGCGACGCTCACGGCAACACGCTGCGCGGCGATGTCATCGTGGAGGACACGCGCGGCAGCTATGTCTACTCGGAGAGCCGCCTGGTGGCGACCCTGGGGCTCGCCGACTGCGTGGTGGTGGAGACCAAGGATGCGGTGCTGGTGGTGCCCAAGTCGCGGGTGCAGGACGTGCGGCGGCTGGTCGCGCGCCTGAAGGCCGACGGTCGCTACGAGCATTCCCTGCACCGCGAGGTGTTTCGCCCCTGGGGCAGCTACGACAGCATCGACAACGGCGAGCGCTTCCAGGTGAAGCGCCTGGTGGTGCGCCCCGGCGGGGTATTGTCGCTGCAGATGCATCATCATCGCGCCGAGCACTGGGTGGTGGTGTCGGGCACCGCGCGCATCACGCGGGGCGAGGAGAGCTTCCTGCTCGAGGAGAATCAGTCCACCTACATCCCGATCGGCGTGCGACACCGCATCGAGAATCCGGGACGCATCGCGCTGCACATCATCGAGGTGCAGTCG
>DATJSD010000117.1:0-3832 GCA_035504335.1 Steroidobacteraceae bacterium
CTGGATCACATAGGGACTGTCAGCTCGCAGCGCTTCGGCCACGATAATGAGTTGCGGCTTCAACTCTATCGGGTGACTGTAGATAAAACCGTTCGTGGCATAGACCTGGCCGAAGTAATTGCTTCGACCCAGTTCGACGCGAACCGCCGTCCAGTCATTTTTCTCCGAAACGTCCACAACCTGGACGCTGCGGCTGATCGCGCCGGGAAGGGTCCAGTTCGCATGGTCGATCTCGATCTCACGCGCGCCGACCACCCGGGTGACAACTGCGACGTGACCCAGCGGCATGCGCAGATCGGGACGGAAACTCAGCACGCTGCCAGCTTGAGGAACATGCCCGCGGTCGTAGCGTCCAGCCGCCTCCGACCACCATCGCCATGCATCCCCATACAAAGCGATGCTGGACAGCGCACGCGCGAATGGCACGCACTGCAGCCCCCAGTCCCACGCCCGGGCAGGAGACGGGCAACCCAGAGCGAGCATCGACAGAATGGCGGCCATACGAATGTACGGAAACATCATGCCGCCAGAATGAGCCAAACATGTGGACCAATCATTTCCGCTCTGCCCGCGCGATGGCGTCAGCCCGAGCGCAGGCCGAACAGGCGACCGTCGCCGGCGCTCAGGTCGCTTTGAGGCGACAGCCGGAGCGCCGCAGATGGGCAACATACGATGGCGTCAACACCCCACGCCGATGTGCGAGCTGGTGCAGGTTCAGATCGCCACCGTAGTTGAGTTCCAGTACGACGGGGCCCGCTTCGGTCAGCCCGATGTCCCAGGACTGCGTGCGAATGCCGGGAAACACGGCCGCGGCATACAGGCAGAGCTGCAGCGCCCGCTCCCAATCCGGCAATGCCGCACCGACCAGTGCCGCGCCCGTCTCGGGATGCACACTTATTTCGCGTAGCGCCGCACCGACCCCGGTGACGACGCGTCGAATCACCCCCGCCTCGTCCAGCGCGCCGAGCATGTTACCCGCGCGCCAGTAGTTATCGCCGGGATTGCGCGAGGAAGGAATCTTGACCACCGCGCTCTCGATCGTCGCACCCTCCGGCGACAGCAGCGCGAGGAAGCGGATGGCCGGCAGCGTGCTACCGAACGCAGCACGGAGAACAGGGTGCGGTTGAAGCTGCTCCTGGATCAGGTAGCCCGGACCGAGCTTCTTGAAACCTTCCCCACCCCATCCGTCAACGGAGCGCACCACCTCGTCCACCCGCGCGACCTCGCCGGTCGTGAAGCGGATCCAATCGCTCTCGACAGCGGCCAGGCTGAGCACCCCGAGGCTGAAGATCCCGTCGATCGGCTTGAGGAAAAGCGGATAGTGCGACGGATCACGGAGGAAGATCGCAAGCGTCTCTTGTGTGCGGATCACCGGCGCAGCGAAGTCCCGCGCGCCGGGCGAATAGGCCGCCTGGGTGCGCGGCACCGGCAGACCAAAACCGGACGCGGCGGCATAGAACAGCGCCTTGTCTTGCGTCACCGCATACCAACGCATGTCGTTGCAGCGATGATGCAATTTCTTTTGAACGCGCCTGCCGACATAGCGCCGGGCTTCCTCGCGCGGGAGGCTGGGGTCATACAGGCAGTAGTAAAAATACTCATGCTGGGTCGGGTGCCCCGGACCACGCGCCACCCAGAGCGCGTCCCGCAACAAGTGCCCAGGCGTGATGCCGAGCGCACGGGCGGCTCGGAGATTTTGCACGAGATCGACGCGAGGCGGCGCCATCAACAAAGCCAGCCGCCGCCTTGTCAGGCCGAGATCGAGCAGCTCGGGATTTTCAGGCGATCCTTGTGGTGCTTCCGGATTCGCGTGCGGTCGCTGGGTCGGCAGCGAAAACGTCCCCGTCGAAGGGCTCATACCGCCCTGGCGAAATTCGCTGCCCATCGGGTGAGCCTGCGGACTGGACATGGAAAGTACAACTGGCGTGACGTCGGCGAGAAGCCTGCTCGCGGCTTTGCCCTCGTGACGTTAATATGGCTCTACCGTTAATATGTCTCTAATGTCGTGCTCGACGAAACCGAGCCGCTCAAGCTTGTCCGCGCACCGTGAGGGCAGAGGGGCGCGCCTCCCCTCTGCTGCTCGACGCGTAAGAAATACTCCTGCATGTCGCCCCGAATCGGACGCCGGCCGAGAGCGACATCCACCTCAGTCCCGTCCGCCTAGTACAGCACCAGGCGGGGGGCGCTGAGCGACACACCCGCTTGCTGGAAGGCGCTCGCCACATCTGTGTATGTGTTCGGTCCATCCTGGCAGGCGGCGTCTGTCGAGAAGAAATTTGCCAAACTCGAAGCGATGTTCTGCATGGCCGTGCACGGCGACCAGACACTGACGTTCGTCCCGGTCGGGCTGTCATAGACCGTCGTTGACTTTGCAGATTTGCCGGAGCCCGTCGTGATCGTCAGGCTGGGGCAGCCGCTGGAGGAGGAGGTAGTCGGCGAATCATAGGCGATGGTATATACCCAGGTCCCTGCGCCCGTGGCCTGCCCGCCCTCATAAACCGCGGCATTACACTCCTGAGCGTCGTTCTGGACACAGATCGTGGTGCCCCCTGGGTTGCAGGCCGCGGTGGCGTAACTCGAGGCCATGTCGCCTGACGTGGCGTTCGCCGCGCCGTCACTGAACAGGATGATCACGTTCTGCGCGCTCGCCGATCCTTCGCTCTGCAGGGCCGACTGGGCCATGGCGAGCGCCTGGGCGTAATAGGTGCCCTTGCCGCCGGGGGCCTCGATGCAGCCTGTTAGCCCATTGGCATTGTCGCCGACCGCCTTTACCAGGTCCGACGAGTCGTTGAGCGTGCCCGTGGTCGTGGCGTAGTTGGTGTCGAGCGCGGCATGGATCACCTGATAGACGATGCCGCTTGTGCCGTAGGCTTCGATTGACGGCGTTCCGCAGGGTGTCCACGTGCTCTTCATCCCCGGGAACACCATCAGCCCCACCTGGTCCAGCGCCGGGTTGAGCTGCTTCATCACCAACTGCACGCCATAGAGCGCGCACGTCAGCCGCGTTGGGCTCGAGACGCCCGGGACCCTGCAGCCGGTATCGTCAGTGCCGGTACCCATGGACTGCGTGGTGTCGAGCACGAACATCACGTTCAGTGCCTTGGTCGGGCCGCCTGCCTTTGCCGCGGCCGCCGCGGCGGAAACAGTCCAGGAGTCGATGCCGAACATCCGGGCGAAGAAGGTTGGCACCTCGGCCGTCTGCTGCATCGCGATCACATTGGGCGAGCCCGATGAGCAGTTCGGCAAACCCGACGTGGTGGTCAGGCAGGAAAACGTCGGCGTGGACGGGGTGACGCTTGAGGTGAGCGGCACCGCGTTGGTGGTGTGCCAACCCGTTGCCGCGGTGCTGGCGCTTGTCTGACTGCCCGTGTTGGACCAGACCTCGGCGGCGTCCAGCACTGCTGCGTTTGTATTGGCCTGCAGCGCGGCCCGCGCGCTCAGTGCAATGCCGACATCGACGCCCAGCGCGGCCATGCCGAAGATGACGGTGGCAGAGGCGGCGAACATCAGGCTGCTGATGCCCCGGCGGTCGCGCCAGACGCGGCGCCAGCGGCGAACGCAAGAGCGTGTGAGACGTTTCATCACGTCTTCTCCTATTGTACTGCTGCAGCGGAAACTGAGGTCAGCGTGCACGTGGTGCCGCCGAAGTCGAAGCCCATCAGGGTCAGATCACAGGGATAGGTCAGGGTTACCTGAGCGATCTGTCCCGGCGACGAGACGGAGCAACTGCTGCTCCCGCAGGACGCGCCGCCGACTGTCATTGTCGTGCCAATGCTGGCAGCCGTCAGCGTTCCGGCAGCCGCCTCGATCGCGGCGACCGTCGTACTATAGG
>DATJSD010000118.1:0-30067 GCA_035504335.1 Steroidobacteraceae bacterium
CTCAACACCGTGGCCAGCAATCTCGCCAACGCCGACAGCGTCAGCTCCGATCCGGCGAGCGTGTATCGCGCCAAGCACCCGGTGTTCCAGGCGGTGCTCGACAGCGGCCTGCAGGCCGATCCGGCCACGGCGAGCGTGGAGGTGAGCGGCATCGCTCAGAGCCAGGCGGCGCCGGAAATGCGCTATGACCCCGGCAATCCGCTCGCCAACGCGCAGGGCTATGTCTACGCGCCGAGCGTGAACGTGGTGGAGGAGATGACCGACATGATCTCGGCCTCCCGTTCCTATCAGAACAATGTCGAGGTGCTCAATACCGCGCGCGACATGATGCTCGACACGCTCAAGCTCGGACAGAGCTGAGCGCGGCGGGTGCAGGGCAGGCGCGCGTCAGGGCAGCGGATCCATCAGAGGAATCATCATGACAAGCACGGTTAACCCGGTCGTCGTCAATACGGTCAACACCGGCAGCGGCAGCGCCAGCTCCGCCGCCAGCAGCGGCGGCGCCGGCAGTGGCATCGGTGGCCTGACCATGAACGACTTCCTGACGCTGATGACGGCGCAGCTGCAGAACCAGGATCCGCTCGATCCCACGGACGCCAACGAATTCCTCGATCAGCTCTCGGAGCTCAGCACGGTCGAGGGCATCTCGCAGCTGAACAGCACCGTCTCCAATCTGTCCAGCTCGATGCTGTCCTCGCAGGCGGTCTCCAGCGCCTCGCTGGTCGGCCAGACGGTGCTCGCACAGGCGAGCGGCGCCGAGTACACCAGCGGCGGCTCGCTGACGGGCGCCGTGCAGGTGCCGAGCGGCGCCAGCGCCGTCACGCTCACGATCACCGACGCGAACGGTAACGTCGTCGGCAGCATGGCGCTGCCGAGCAGCGCGGGCCTGCAGCCCTTCAGCTGGAACGGCACCAATGCCAGCGGTGCCGCGATGCCCAGCGGCGTGTACGGCGTGACGGCCACCGCTGAGGTCGGCGGCACCAGCGAGGCGGCCACGACCTATCTGAGCGGCACCGTCTCGAGCGTCTCGCTCGACTCCTCCGGCAACTCGGTGCTGCTGAACACCCCGCAGCTCGGCTCCGTGGCACTCGGCAGCGTGCTGCAGATCGACTGAGTCGCGCCGCGTGCCGTCCACCGTGAAGCACAGTCATCCCCTGCGCCGCCTCCGACCGCACGGTCCGCAGGCGGCACCCCGCACCTCGTGTGCACAGCGTCCTCAAGAGTATTAAGGAGTAACAGGCATGTCATTTGGTATCGCCCTCAGCGGCCTGGATGCGGCACAGAGCGATCTGGACGTCACCGCGAACAACATCGCCAACGCCTCGACGACGGGCTTCAAGAGCTCGGATCCACAGTTCTCCGAGCTGTTCTCGGCCGCGGCGCAGGGCGTCAGCGACACGCAGATCGGCGGCGGGGTGCAGCTGTCCGACGTGCAGCAGCAGTTCTCGCAGGGTGACATCGAGACCACCGGCAACAGCCTCGATCTGGCGTTGAACGGCAGCGGTTTCTTCACGGTCAGCAGCGACGGCGCCACGCAGTACACGCGCGCCGGCTCGTTCACCACCAACGCAGACGGCTACGTGGTCAACTCGCAGGGCCAGTACCTGCAGGTCTACGCGCCCACCGCCTCGGGCGCGTTCAACACCACCTCGCTGACCGATCTGCAGATCCCCAGCGGCGACAGCGCCCCCGCGGCCACGACCACCGCCTCGATGGTGTTCAATCTGCCGGCCGATGCGACCGCCCCGCCCGACACGCCCTTCAGCCCGACGGACTCGAACAGCTACAACCAATCCACCTCGCTGACGGTGTACGACTCGCTGGGCGCGGCGCACACCGCGAGCTTCTATTTCGTGAACACGGGCTCGGGTACGTGGGATGCGTACGAGTCCATCGACGGCACACAGGTCAACACCACGCCGGTCGAGATGACGTACAGCTCCAGCGGCGCGCTGCTCAACGTGACGGACGCGAACGGCGGCACCAATCCGGAGCAGATCGGCTTCGGCACCTACGACCCGACCACCGGCGGGGCGCCGATGACCATCACCTACAACCTGGACGACACCACGCAGTACGGCGACAGCTTCGGGGTCACCTCGCAGACGCAGAACGGCTACACCACCGGGCAGCTCAGCGGCGTATCGGTCAGCTCCACCGGGGTGGTGCAGGCGAACTACACCAACGGGCAGTCCACCGACCTCGGGCAGGTGGCGATCGCCAACTTCGCCGACCAGGAAGGCCTGCAGCAGGTGGACAACACCAACTGGGTGCAGACCTACGCCTCCGGCGCGGCGGTTTACGGGCAGGCGGGCGGCGCCGGTGTGGGCACGATCGAATCCGGCTCGCTGGAGGAGTCCAACGTCGACATCACCACGCAGCTGGTGAACATGATCACCGCGCAGCGCGCCTTCCAGGCCAACGCCGAGATGGTGTCCACCGAGAACCAGATCACCCAGACGGTGATCGGCATTCCGCAGCAGGCCTGAGGCGGGCCTGAGGCGCACCTGAGGTAACGGCGAGGCACCCCAGCGATGGACCGGCTCGTGTACGTGGCCATGTCGGGCGCGAAGGAGATCCTCAACGCGCAGGCGGCCAACAACGCCAACCTGGCGAACGCCAGCACCATCGGCTTTCGGGCCGACCTCACGGCGTTCCAGACGCAGCAGGTGACCGGCGCGGGCTTCCCCTCGCGCGCCTACGCCACCGACGACAGCGTCGGCTGGGACTCCGGCCAGGGGGTGCTGCAGAGCACCGGGCAGCCGCTGGACGTGGCCATCAAGGGGCAGGGCTGGATCGCCGTGCAGGCGAGCGACGGCACCGAGGCGTATACGCGCGCCGGAGATCTGCACGTGGACCCGAGCGGGCTGCTGATGACCGCGGCCGGCAATCCGGTGCTCACCGATTCCGGCCCGCTCACCGTGCCGCCGGAGAGCTCGATCACGATCGGCGCGGACGGCTCGGTGTCGATCGTGGCGCAGGGCCAGCCGGCGACCACGGTATCGCTCATCGGGCGCATCAAGCTGGTCAATCCCCCGCCGAGCCAGCTCGCCCGCGGTGCCGATGGGCTGTTCCGCAGCACGGTCGACACGCCGGTGAGCTCCGACGCGAACGTGCAGCTGGTGTCCGGCGCGCTCGAGTCGAGCAACGTGAACATCGCCGAGACCATGGCGAACATGATCGAGCTGGCGCGCAGCTACGAGGTGCAGGTCAAGGCGATGAAGGCCGCCGAGGACAACTCCGCGGAGAGCGCCAAGCTCCTGCAGAGCAGCTGAGGCTCGGCACCGAACCGGCAACATTCATAGGGAACGACAGCGATGGATGCAGCACTGTGGGTCGCCAAGACCGGTCTGGATGCGCAACAGACCGAGATGGCGGTCATCGCCAACAACCTGGCCAACGTCAACACCACCGGCTTCAAGGCCAGCCGCGCGGTCTTCCAGGACCTGCTGTACCAGAACGTCTCGCAGGTGGGCGCGGACACCACGCAGACCACCATGGAGCCGAGCGGCTCGGAGCTCGGCACCGGGGTGCAGCTGGTGGCGACCGAGAAGCTCTACACGCAGGGCGACATCAACCAGACCGGCAACACCTTCGACGTCGCCATCAACGGCAATGGCTTCTTCCAGGTGCTGATGCCCGACGGCACACTCGCCTATACGCGCGATGGCAGCTTCCAGCTGAATGCGACCGGCCAGCTGGTGACCTCCAGCGGCTACCAGGTGCAGCCGGCGATCACCATTCCGCCCAATGCGCAGAGCGTGACGATCGGCACCGACGGCACCGTGCAGGTGCTGCTGCAGGGTCAGAGCGCGCCCTCCACGATCGGCACGCTGCAGCTGGCCAACTTCGTCAACCCCGCCGGCCTGCAGCCCAATGGCCAGAACCTGCTGCTGCCATCGGCCTCCAGCGGCTCGGCGGCGACCGGCACGCCGGGACTGAACGGACTGGGCACGCTGCAGCAGGGGGCGGTCGAAGCCTCCAACGTCGACGTGGTCAGCGAGATGGTGGACATGATCGAGACGCAGCGCGCCTACGAGATGAACACCAAGGCGATCGAGACCAACGATCAGATGCTGCAATACCTGGACAGCAACCTGTAAGCACCCGAGGAATGAGCCATTGACCATGCCACACGAGTCGACGGGCCGCAGCGCGGTGCGCCGGCCCGCGGGCCTGATCGCCCTGGCGGTTGTCTCGGCGGCTGCCGCGGCGCTCGCGGCGGCGCTCGCCGGCTGCAGCAGCGTGCCGAAGCCGGACGAGAACTACGCCGCGACGCTGCCCGAGGAGGTGCCGGTCGCGGCGCGGCCCAACGGCGCGATCTTCCAGGTGGACACCGAGCAGTCGCTGTTCGACGACCCGGTCGCGCGCCGCGTCGGAGACGTGCTGACGATCGTGCTCATGGAAAATACCAACGCGACCAAGAGCGCCGTCACCACCACCAAGAAGACCACCACCGAGGCGATGGCCGCGCCGACGCTGCTCGGCGGCTCGCTGACGCTGCATGGCCGCAGCCTGTTGAACAACTCGCTCAACGACGCCACGACCTTCGACGGCGAGGGCGACAGCTCGCAGAGCAACCAGCTCACCGGCTCGATCACGGTGACGGTCGCGAAGACCCTGGCCAACGGCAATCTGCTGGTGCGCGGCCAGAAGTGGATCACGATCAATCAGGGACGTGAATACATCCGTATCCAGGGCATCGTGCGGCCGATCGACATCGGACAGGACAACACCGTGCCTTCGACCAGTCTCGCGGATGCGACCATCGAGTACGGCGGTCAGGGCACGCTCAACGACGCCAACACCAAGGGATGGCTGGCGCGCTTCTTCGACTCCAAGTGGATGCCCTTCTGAGGCCCGGGGCGCGCATGCTGCGGCGATGGCTGTTGGGCGCGGCGCTGCCGGCCCTGCTGCTCGGCTCCGCGCTCGCGCACGCCGAGCGGGTCAAGGATCTGGCCACGGTGCAGGGCGTGCGCAGCAACCAGCTGGTCGGTTACGGCCTGGTGGTCGGGCTGAACGGCACGGGCGATCAGACCACGCAGACCCCCTTCACCGTGCAGAGCATCGAGAACATGCTGGCGAAGTTCGGCGTGCAGATCCCCGCGAGCCTGCTGTCGCAGACCATGCTGAAGAACGTCGCCGCCGTGAGCGTGACCGGCGACCTGCCGCCGTTCGCCAAGCCCGGGCAGACCATCGACGTGACCGTGGCCTCCATCGGCAACGCCATCAGCCTGCTGGGCGGTGCGCTGGTGATGACGCCGCTGCGCGGCGCCGACGGCGAGGTGTACGCGATGGCCCAGGGCAACGTGCTGGTCAGCGGCTTCGGCGTGCAGGGCAAGGACGGCTCGCGCGTCAGCGTCAATGTGCCCAGCGCCGGTCGGATACCTAACGGTGCGACCGTCGAGCGAGCGGTGCCGACCGATTTCGGCCATCAGCCGTTCGTCGTCCTGAACCTGGACACCCCCGATTTCACCACGGCGGCGCGTCTGGCGCAGGGACTCGATAAGCTGCTGGGCGCGGGCAGCGCCGATGCGCTCGATGCGGTGTCGGTCAAGGTGCGCGCGCCGGCCGACCCCGACCAGCGCGTCGCCTTCATCGGCGCGCTGCAGGAGCTGCAGATCCAGCCGGATGCGGCGCCGGCGCGCGTGATCATCAACTCGCGCACCGGCACCGTGGTGATCAGCTCCGAGGTGCGCGTCTCGGCCGCCGCGGTCGCGCACGGCTCGCTGTCGGTGACCATCACCGAGCGCCAGGAGGTCAGCCAGCCCAATCCGCGCTCCGGCGGCACCACCGTGGTGACGCCACGCTCGGACATCACCGTGGCGCATGGACCGACCGACGGGCACATGTTCATGTTCCAGGCCGGCGTGAATCTGGAGGAGATCGTACGCGCGGTGAACCAGGTGGGCGCCGCCCCCGGAGACCTCGTGGCGATCCTCGAGGCGCTGCAGGAGGCCGGTGCGCTGCACGCGCAGCTGATCGTGATCTGATCAGCTCAGCCCCGAGTCGCCTCAGCCCCGAGCCTCACCCCGCACGCCATGGCCACGCCCGTCGTCGATCCGACCTTCTACGCCGACTTCGGCGGTCTGAGTGCGCTCAAGCGCGACGTCAAGGCCAACGACCCGCAGGCCATCCGCGAGGCCGCGCGCCAGTTCGAGAGCCTGTTCACCGAGATGATGCTCAAGTCGATGCGCGAAGCCAAGCTCGGCCAGGGCCTGGGCGACAGCGACCAGACCGATTTCTATCAGGACATGTACGACCAGCAGCTCTCGCTCGAGATCTCGCAGGGCAAGGGACTCGGGCTGGCCGACATGCTGGTGCAGCAGCTGACCCGGCGCGGCCTGATCAAGGGCGCCGCCGCCGGCACCACATCCGCCGGCACCACATCCGCCGGAGCTGCACGCACCGGTGCCGCGCGCGCCGCCACGACACCCACCGGCACGACTTCCACCGGTGCTGCGCGCGCCGCTGGTCCTGGCGCGCTGACCGATCGCCAGCGCATCGGTTTCATCCGCGCCATGACTCCCTATGCGCAGCGCGCCGGCGCGGCGCTGGGGGTCTCTCCCGACAGCATCATCGGTCAGGCGGCGCTGGAGACCGGCTGGGGCCAGCACGTGCCGGCCGGGACGGGCGGCGCCTCGAGCCACAACCTGTTCGGCGTGAAGGCTGGCGCGGATTGGTCGGGCGCATCGGTCAGCGCCGAGACCACCGAGTACCGCGCCGGTGCGCCGGCCGCGCAGACTCAGTCGTTCCGTGCCTACAGCTCGCTGCAGCAGGGGGTCAATGACTACGTGACGCTGCTGCGCCGGCAGCCCGCCTATCAGGCGGCACTGGGTACCGGGGACGACGTGGCCGCTTTTGCCGCGGGTCTGCAGCGCGGCGGCTATGCGACCGATCCGGATTATGTGCAAAAGCTCTCGGCGACCGTCGCCTCCGTCAGGACGCTGCGGACGGCCGGCGCGGCCGCGCTCGACTCCGCCACGCTCAAGCTTCGGACCGGTGGGCCGATAAGCGCCGGGACGATAACCGCTGGACCGACAGCCGCTGGGCCGACAGCCGCTGGGCCGACAGCCGCTGGGTCGGCACCCGGCGGGTCGATCAGCGGCGGGCCGCCGGGCGGCGGGGCGGAGCCGGTATGAATGAGGGGCCAACGTAATGTCCGACATGCTTTCCACGGCGGTATCGGGGCTGCTGGCGTTTCAGACGGCGCTCGACACCACCAGCAACAACATCGCCAATGTCGACACCCCCGGCTACAACGAAGAGGTTGCGAACTTCGCGACCAGTCCCGCCACGCCCGCCGCCAATGGCTGGATCGGCAACGGGGTATCGGTCGTCGGGGTCACCAATCAGTACAACCAGTTCCTGGCCGACCAGACCAACTCCGCGACCAGCAGCTACAACCAGTTCAACACGCTCAGCAGCTTCGCCAGCGACATCGACAATATGTTCTCCGACTCGACCACCGGTCTGTCGGCGACCCTGCAGAGCTTCAGCGACGCGGTGCAGACGCTGGCGAATTCGCCCTCGGACGACTCGGCGCGCCAGGCGGTGCTGACGCAGGCGCAGTCGCTGATCGGTCAGTTCCAGAGCTACCAGAGCTATCTTGCGCAGCTCGGCTCGCAGGTCAACAGCCAGATTCAGGCCACGGCGAGCAGCATCACCTCGCTCGGGCAGAGCATCGCGAGTCTCAACCAGCAGATCGTCGCGGCGGAGAACAACGGCACCGGACAGCAGCCCAACCAGCTGCTCGATCAGCAGGAGAACCTGATCGCGCAGCTTTCTGCCGACGTCAGCGTCAACACCGTCACGCAGAGCGACGGCGCCGTCAACGTGTTCATCGGCAACGGCCAGCCGCTGGTGGTGGGCGGCACCTCGGCGACGCTGACGAGCGCGCCCGATCAGTTCAATTCCGGGCAGCTGCAGCTCGCGCTGCAGACCAGCACCGGCAGCGTGAACGTCACTCCATCGATCAGCGGCGGCAGTCTCGGCGGACTGCTGCAGTTCCAGCAGCAGATGCTCATCCCGGGGGAGAATGCGCTCGGCCAGGCGGCCGTGGCGCTCACCACCCTGGTCAACAATCAGAACGAGGCGGGGCTGGATCTGAACGGGCAGCCCGGCCAGGCGCTGCTGGCGGTCGGCGGCCCGGCGGTACTGCCGAGCGTCGACAACACCGGCAACGCGCAGGTCTCGGCCACGATCAGCGATCTGGGATCCCTGACCACCAGCAACTACACCCTGCAGTACGATGGCAGCGCCTGGAGCCTGGTGGATAGCGCCAACGGCGCGAGCACGGCGCTCTCCAGCAGTACGAGCGGCGGCACCACGACGCTGACCGGCGCGGGCATGACCTTCACGGTCACCGGTACGGCGGGCGCCGGGGACGAGTACCTGATCGAGCCGACCGCCAACGCGGTCGAGGGCATGAGCCTCACGACCAATGACCCGGCGGCGATCGCCGCCGCCGCACCGCTGGTCACCAGCGCGGCGAGCGCCAACACCGGTACCGCCGGCATCCAGAGCGCGAGCGTGTCCGATCTTGCGACCTGGACGCCGGATGACTACACGCTGAGCTTCAGCAGCCCCACCGCCTACACGGTGACCAACTCCGCCGGGGCGACCGTGGTCTCGGGCAGCTACGCTGCGGGAACCCCCATCAGCTTCGACGGCGTCGCCGTGACGCTCACCGGCAGTCCCGCCGCCGGCGACAGCTTCAGCATCGACTACAACGCCAATGACAGCGGCGATAACCGCAACGCCCTGCTGCTGGCGAACGTCATGAACGTCAACGTGCTCGACGGGGGCACGCAGTCGCTCGCCGGAGCGGTGCAGAGCTACGTGGGCACGGTGGGGCTGCAGACCAGTCAGGCGCAGAACGGTACCACGGCGCAGCAGAGCGCCATGAACAGCGCGCAAACGGCGCAGCAGAGCGTCTCGGGCGTGAACCTCGACCAGGAGGCGGCGAACATGCTGCAATACGAACAGGCCTATCAGGCCGCCGCGCAGCTGATCGCCACCTCGCAGACGCTGTTCGCCTCGTTGCTCGGCGCGGTCGGCGCGACCGCCACCACCGGGGGATAAGCGGCCATGCGCATCTCCACCTCCATGCTGAATGATTCGGCGCTCAACGGCATCCTGCAGGACGAGAGCGCGCTGTCGGCCACGCAGAATCGGCTCTCCAGCGGGGAGAACATCAATTCCCCGGCCGACGATCCCGTGGGGGAGGTCGAGCTGCTGCAGCTGAGCAGCGCCAGCTCCCAGTACCAGCAGTACGTCGCCAATGGGCAGAGCGCCAACACCAATCTGACATTGGAGGAGTCGGCGCTGTCCAGCGCCACCACGACGCTGCAGTCGATCCGGGATCTGGTGGTGCAGGCCAACAGCGGCAGCAACAACGCCAGCGATCTGCAGGCGATCGGCGTGCAGGTGCAGCAGCTCGAGCAGCAGCTGCTCGGGGTCGCCAACAGCCAGAACGCCACCGGGCAGTACCTGTTCGCCGGCTACGCGGACAACAGCGAGCCGTTCGCGCGCGGCGCGAGCGGCTCGGTGGTCTACCTCGGCGATGCGGGCAGCGCGAGCGTACCCCTGGATGGCGACACCTCGGTGCAGACCGGCGATCCGGGCTCCGCGGTGTTCATGAACATCCCGAGCGGCAACGGCACCTTCACCACCGCCGCGAGCGCGAGCAACACCGGCACCGGGGTCATCGATGCCGGCAGCGTCGTGGACGCGTCGCAGTGGGCCGCGGCGGGGGGCGCAACGGCAGGTCCCTACACGATCACTTTCACCGACCCCACCGACTACCAGGTCACCAACGCCGCGGGCACGCCAGTCGCTTCCGGCACCTATGATTCGAGCAACGGCGGCAGCATCGATTTCGACGGCATCGAGGTCGGAATCAGCGGTGCACCCGCGGCGGGGGATACCTTCACCGTAGCGGCTTCCGGCACGCAGAGCGTCTTCAATACGCTCGACAATCTGGTCAGCTCGCTCGACAGCGCCGGCAGCTCGCCGGCGGCGCAGGCGCAGCTGAGCTCCGCACTGAGCGGCTCGCTGCAGCAGATCGACCAGGCGCTCAACCAGGTGTCGAACGTCACCACCAGCGTCGGCAGCCGCATCTCCCTGATCAGCAGCATCAACACCTCGCTGAGCAGCCAGAGCACCACGGTGACGACGCAGATCTCCGACCTCGACTCCCTGAACTATGCGAGCGCCACGTCACAGTACAGCCAGGAGTACCTGGCGCTGCAGGCGGCCGAGGAGTCCTACGCGCAGCTCGGGCAGCTGTCGCTGTTCAATTTCCTCAAATGAGTGACGGTTCGCACAAAACGTACCGCCGTAATGCCAGGCAGCGCCGTATGGGCTCTGCCGGGTGCGTCAGCCCGATGCGTGGGGTGGCCTCGGCGTCGGGCAGCGTGTGACGCATTCAACAGTTCCGCCGACTGGGAAGCCACGGGTTCAAGTTCGCGGTCGGTTCACCGATAACCCCCGGGACGAGGGCGGACCGTGGGTCTGCCACGGAAACAGCGCGACGGACTGGTGTCCGGCGCCTGAACGAAACATCAGGAGCAACTGGCAATGTCACTAGTCCTCAACACGAACATCGACTCACTGATTGCGCAGAACAGCCTGACCTCGTCAGGGTCGCAGCTGTCCACGGCGCTGCAGCAGCTGTCGACCGGCTTGCGCATCAATTCACCTGCCGATGATGCGGCAGGCTACGCCATCGTGCAGGGCATGACCTCGCAGATCAACGGCATGAACCAGGCCGTGCAGAACGCCAACAACGGCGTGTCGCTGGTGCAGACGGCCGCGGGCGCGCTGTCGGAAGTCACCAACGATCTGCAGAGCATGCGCAGCCTCGCGGTCGAGTCACTCAATGCGACCAACAGCGGCACCGATCGCAGCGACCTCAACACCCAGTTCCAGCAGCTGCTGCAGGACATCGACAGCGTCGCGGCGAACACGCAGTTCAACGGCGTGAATCTGCTCGACGGCTCTTTCCAGGGCGCCACCTTCCAGATCGGTGCCAACGAGGGCCAGAGCATTTCGGTCAACCAGATCGCCAACATGCACACCAATGCGCTGGGTGCCTACACGGTGACCGGCACCAAGACCACGGGGGCATTGGCGGCCGGCGACCTCACGCTGACGGTCGGTTCGCAGACGTATAACATCGGCGCCTCGGCGGCCGGTTCCTCGGACGGCCAGGACAACGGCAGCGCTTATTCGATTGCCGCGGCCATCAACGCGGCCAGCTCGGGCATCACCGCGGTGGCTGCCAATAGCTTCACTGCAACCGCAGCCCCGACCGGTGGCAGCACCACCATGGCGGGCTCGTTCACGATCAACGGTGTGACGGTCAACGTCAGCGCCGGTCAGCTCGGCAACACCGCTGCCACGGACGCTGCCAACGTGGCGGCAGACATCAACGACGTGAGCGCCACGACCGGTGTCTCGGCATCGGTCAATTCGAGCGACTTCCTGGTGCTGACGACCACCGACGGCCGCAACATTGACATCGCCAACATCACCTCGACCGGCACGGGTACGATGACCGGAGCGACGCTGGGTCTGGTCGGCACGGGCCTCACCGCCGGCGCGGGCGACCTGACCGGCACCGTGGCGCTGTCGAGCCCCACCGCCTTCACCATCGGCGGCACCGATCCGGCACTCGCCGGTCTGACGGCAGAGACCTACGACACGATCAGCACGACGGTGGCGAGCCTCGATGTCAATACGGTCGGCGACGCGAATACGGCGCTGAACACCATCACGGCCGCTCTGCAGCAGGTGGCAACGCTCGGTGCGCAGCTCGGCGCGTATCAGAACCGCTTCACGGCCGCGGCGACCGGTCTGTCGACCGACGTCACCAACCTGACGAGCGCGCGCAGCAACATTCAGGATACGGACTACGCACAGGCGACCTCGCAGCTGTCACAGGCGCAGATCCTGCAGCAGGCGAGTACGGCGATGGTGGCGCAGGCCAACACGATTCCGCAGAACGTGCTGACCCTGCTGCAGCACCTGCCGTAAGGGTGGGAATTCGGGTCGGTGAGGACTCGTAATGCAGACCAGGGCGGGCGCCGCAAGGCGCTCGCCCTGTCGCGTTCCGCGCGCCGCTGAGCCGCGGTATCGGCGGGCATAGCAGGGAAACAGTATGACCAGCAGCGTCAGCAGCACGGGCAGCGCCGCCTCCGATCCGCTCGTCTCCGTCGCCAACACCGGCGCGGGGACCGCCAGCGCCGCGGCGGCCGGCGGCTCGGTGATCGACGTCAGCTCGCTGGTGTCGGAGCTGGTGGCGGCGGCGCAGGCGCCGCAGGAATCGGCCATAGAGACCCAGACCGCGGCGGTCACCACGCAGATCTCCGCGCTCGGCACGCTGCAGAGTGCGCTGTCCAGCTTCCAGTCCGCCGTGACGCCACTGGCGACGGCGAGCGCCTTCGATGCGCTGAGCGCCAGCAGCAGCGATCCGACGGTATTCACCGCGACCGCAGGCTCCGACGCCACCGCCACCGGTACCTATGCGGTCACGGTGTCGTCCCTGGCGCAGGCACAGCAGCTGCTGTCCAACGTGTTTGCCGGCGGTGCGTCGAGCGTGGTGGGCACCGGCACACTGAGCCTGTCGCTGGGCGGCAGCTCCTTCAACGTCGACGTCGACAGCAGCGACGATACGCTGCAGGGCATCGCGTCGGCCATCAACTCCGCGAGCGGCAACCCCGGCATCAGTGCCACGGTTCTGCAGGGAACCGACGGCGCCTACCTGGTGTTGTCCTCGACGCTGACCGGAGCCGCCAATACCATCCAGGTCGCGGAGACCGACGGCGGTAACGGGCTGGCAGCACTGACCTACCCGTCCTCGGGCCCCACCGCCAATTACACCCAGCAGTCGGCGGCCGCCAACGCCAGCTACACCATCGCCGGTGTCAGCGGCACGAGCGCCAGCAATACCGTCGCCAACGCGATCAGCGGCGTCACGCTCGACCTGCTCGGCACGACCGCGACCGGCAGCAGCGCCACGCTGAGCGTGGCGAACGATACCTCGAGCATCGAGAGCAACATCAACGCGTTCGTCTCCGCCTACAATACGCTGCTCGGCAGCTTCAACTCGCTGGGTGGCTACGACGCCTCGACCTCCACGGCCGGGCCGATGATGGGCAGCGCGCTGCTCTCGAACATTCAGAGCCAGACCAACGAGGCGCTCTACAACGTCGTCGACACCGGCTCTTCGGTCTACAACTCGCTCGCCAGCATCGGCATCACCACCAACAGCGACGGGACGCTGAGCGTCAACAGTGCGACCCTGAATAACGCGCTGTCCACCGACTTCAGCGCGGTGAGCGCCCTGTTCAGCGGCTCCGGCGGCGTGGCGGCGACGCTCAACAGTCAGATTACCAACGACCTGTCCTCCAGCGGCTCGGTCAGCGAAGAGAGTGCAACCCTGACGTCGCAGAGCAACGCGCTGACGCAGCAGAGCGATCAGCTCACGACGCAGATGGCGGCCCTGACCACCAGTCTGACCCAGCAGTACGCGGCGCTCAACACGCTGCTGTCCTCGCTGCAGACCACGTCGGCTTATCTCACGCAGGCGTTCGCGACCCTGCCATTGGTGCAGGGCCAGCAGGAAGCCTGAGCGCTCGTACCGCCCGCACGCCCGGCGCACGGGCGCGGGACGCGGGGCGCGGGACGCGGGCGGCGCCTCGCGAGCCAGCGGCTCAAGTTGCACGCGCTCCTGCCGCTATAAGAGGCAACCGAGGGTTGTTTCAGCCACTGGACCGAGAGCAGCACGTCGTGAGCGCACTCGCACGCAATTCCAAACTCGCCGCCTACCAGAGCGTCTCGACGCATGGTGAGGTGGCTGGCGCCGATCCGCACCGTCTGGTGCTGATGCTCATGGATGGCGCGGTGGAGCGCCTGGCGATCGCGCGCGGCTGCGTGGAGCGCAATCAGCGCGGCGACCTCGCCCGCAAGGCCCAGTTGCTGTCGCAGTGCATGACCATCATCGGGGAGCTGCGCGGCAGTCTCAACCTGGATAAGGGCGGCCCGCTGGCGCACAACCTCAGTGATCTGTACGACTACATGCTGCGCCAGCTGCTGCGCGCCAATGCCGAGAACAGCGTCGCCTGCATCGGCGAGGTGATGGGCCTGCTCGGTGAGATCCGCGGCGCCTGGATTGCCATCGGCCCGGAGGTGCGCGCCCGTTCGTGGGGCGGCGCACGCTGAACGAGGCGCGCGCCGCGGTAGAATGCGCTCGGTCGGGGGATGCATGACCGGCCCGTGAGCGGGCCGGGAGACACGCGGGGCCGACACGGACGATGACTGACGGCGTCGACACGGTAGTGCTCTACAACGAGCTGGCGTACCACGATGTGCTGCCGGTGGAGTGGCAGGCGCGCAAGCGTGCGCTCACGCGCTTCGAGCAGAGCAACCTGGAAGAGGCGAACCTCATGCTGCTGCAGGCCTGCGCGGCGGTGGAGGAGCACCCGATCCGCGACCAGGGCGAGGATCCGGGGCCGCTCGCCGGGGAGATCGCGCGCCTGGACTTCAAGCTGAACCTGGTTCTGCAGCTGCTCTCCAAGCTGGTGCTGAAGGACCGTATGCCGCCCTCCACGACCATCCAATTCAATGCGCTCGGCGCCTCGTGGACCGCGATCGGTCCGGCGCCGGAGGTGGGCTCGCACGGGCTGCTGCGCGTGCACCTGCGCGGCTCGCTGCCGCAGCCGCTCGACCTGCCGGCGGTGGTGAGCGGCGTCGAGGGCGCGCAGGTCAGGGTGCGCTTCGAGGAGCTGCCCGACGCGGTCGGCGAGCTGATCCAGCGGCTGGCATTCCTGCGCCACCGCCGCGATGTGGCGGACGCGCGCAAGGCGCGGCCGCCGGCGGAGGAGCCGCAGGGCTAGCCCATCCGGGCCCGGCCGATGCGCGCATTTCTTGAGCCCCGGCGGGCGCCCGGTCGCGGAATTGCGACGCCGTGCTCAGGACCGATGTGATGTAAGCCCAAGCTTTTGCATAACCCGACCCCTAGGCTGATCCCAGGGACAGCAAGGGGACGATGACGCATGGCTGAGACGGCCATTGTGGCGTTCGGCGCCGCCGAGGCGCGCGAGCTTTCTTCCGGGGCGGCCGGCACGCCGCCGCTGCCGGGAGGGGAGTCGGCGGTGATCCGCCGCGTCCTGCAGCTCATCCGGCAGGTGGCCGCGTTCGACACCAATGTGCTGGTGCTCGGCGAGTCCGGCACCGGCAAGGAGCTGGTCGCGCGCGCCGTGCACGAGGCCTCGCCGCGCCGGCGCCGGCCGTTCGTGCCGATCAATTGCGGAGCGATCCCCTCGGAGCTGCTCGAGAGCGAGCTGTTCGGTCACGAAAGAGGCGCCTTCACCGGCGCGCTGTCGGCGCGCAAGGGCCGCTTCGAGCTCGCCGAGGGCGGCACGATCTTTCTGGACGAGATCGGCGACATGAATCCCACCATGCAGGTCAAGCTGCTGCGCGTGCTGCAGGAGCGGGTGTTCGAGCGCGTCGGCAGCTGTGTCTCGCAGCGCTGCGATGTGCGCATCATCGCCGCCACGCATCGCAATCTCGAGCAGGCCATCGCGCGCGGCGCGTTCCGCGAGGATCTGTACTACCGCCTGAACGTCGTGCCGATCGAGATGCCGCCACTGCGCGAGCGTCTGGAGGACCTCCCCGGGTTGATCAGCGCGCTGTCGGAGCGCATCGAGGCTGCGGGCAGGCCGCGCGTGCGCTTCACGGCGGCAGCGCTGGCGGCGCTGCAGCGCTATCACTGGCCCGGTAACGTGCGCGAGCTCGGCAACCTGATCGAGCGCATGGCGGTGCAGTGCGGCGGGCGCGCGGTGGCGGTCGCGGATCTGCCGCCTCGCTACCGGCCGGCGGACTGGGATCCCGGCAACGACACCCCGCCGGCCGAGGCGCTGATTGCCACGGCCCCGGCCGCCAGCGTGCTGGCGCCGGCGCTGGAGAGCTGGCAGCGGCAGCGCGGCGATACCCGGCTCGCGGGCCCCACGGACGTCACGGCCGCCACTGCGGCGGCAGCGCCGAGCCCGTGCGCCGCCGCCGCGGACAGCCGGTCCGGGGAGGCTGCGCTGGCCGAGCCGGAGCCGCCGCCGATGGCGCCGGCGCTCGCGGACATGCTGCTGCAGCCGATTCCCGCGGGATTCGACCTGCGCAGCTACCTCGAGTCACTCGAGCAGCGGCTGATCGAGCGCGCCATGCGCGCCGCGGGCGGCACGGTGGCGCAGGCTGCGCGGCTGCTCGGCCTGCGGCGCACGACGCTCGTCGAGAAGCTGCGCAAGTACGCGGGCGTGACGCCGGCGCAGGACGGCGACGCGGCGGCCGCCGCCGCGTCGGAAAGTTGACGGCCGCGAGGGCGCTTCGCGGGCGAGGCGTGAGCCGCATCACAGCCCGCGCCGGGCACGCAAATTGCTCTCTGCTGCTTCGGTAAGCCGACCGGAAGGTCATGTCGTTGCGAGCACAGACCGAAGCCCAAGCATCCGAGCTGCACGCGGACGGGACGTCGCCGCGGCCGCGCGTGCCGTCGCGCGCGGCGGGCGGCTGGCGCGATCCGGTGGCCTGCGCCGAGTCGACGCGGCACCTGATGGAGCTGGCGCGCCGCGTGGCGCGCAGCGACTGCACCGTGCTGATCAGCGGCGAGTCCGGCACCGGCAAGGAGGTGCTGGCGCGTTACATCCACCGCCACTCGGCGCGCGCCGCCGCGGCCTTCGCGGCGGTGAACTGTGCCGCGATTCCCGACAACATGCTCGAGGCGCTGCTGTTCGGCTGGGAGCGCGGCGCCTTCACGGGCGCGCACGTGGCACACACCGGCAAGTTCGAGCAGGCGCAGGGCGGCAGCCTGCTGCTCGACGAGATCACGGAGATTCCGCTGGCGCTGCAGGCCAAGCTGCTGCGCGTGCTGCAGGAGCGCGAGGTCGAGCGGCTGGGCGCGCGCAGCGCCGTGAGCCTGGACGTGCGCGTGATCGCCACCACCAACCGGCGACTGCGCGAGGAGGTGGCTGCCGGTCGATTTCGCGAGGATCTGTACTACCGGCTGAATGTCTTTCCGCTCGCGCCGCTGCCGCTGCGGCGGCGGCGCGACGATGTGCTGCCGCTGGCGATGCGGCTGCTGGCCGAGCACGTGCCGCCCGGCGCGCGCATCCCGGCCCTGCACCCCGACGCCGCGCAGCGGCTGCTGACCTATCCCTGGCCCGGCAACGTGCGTGAGCTCGACAACGTCATGCAGCGCGCGCTGGTGCTGTGCGAGGGCGATCTCATTCGCGCGGGGCACATCGTATTCGAGCCGGCGGCCGCGGAGCCCGGCGAGCCGCCTGCGCCGCCGCCACCGGCAGAGCCATGCACGGCGGCCGCGCCGGCGGCGCTGCCGCGCGAGCTGTCCCCGGCGGCGCGGGTCGTGGGCGACGGCGCGCTCGCCGAATCGCTCGCGCAGCGGGAGCGCGAGCTCATCCTGCAGGCGCTGCGCACCGCGGGCGGCCGCAGCCAGGCCGCGGCGCTGCTCGGCATCAGTCCGCGCACGCTGCGCTACAAGCTCGCGCGGCTGCGCGCCGCGGGCATGCCCATCCAGGGGCGCGAGGCCGCGGCGGCACAGCCGCAGGCGGCGCGCGCTGCGGCATCGGGGGGCGGGACATGAGCGATCTGACGGTCGCGCAGGTACTGGCGCAGATCCGCACGCTCTCGACCCAGGCCGGAGCGGCCTTCCGATCCACGGCGCAAGCGCCAGCGGACGCACAGACTCCGGCCGGCGCCGGCAACCTCGCGGGCGTCGGTCCGCTGGACGACGTGGCGGGCCTCACCGGTGCGAGCGCGACGGGGGCCGCGCAGGGGCCGAGCTTCGCCGGGCTGCTCAAGCAGGGGATCGATGCGGTCAACTCCACGCAGCAGACGGCCGATCGACTCGAGAGCGCCTGGGAGCGCGGCGATCCGGGCGTGAACCTGGCGAGCGTGATGGTGGAAGCGGAGAAGGCTTCGGTGTCGTTCCAGACGCTGGCGCAGGTGCGCAACCGCCTGATCAGCGTCTACCAGGACATCATGAACATGTCGATCTGAGCGCAGCGATCGACTGACGGGAACAGGGCATGGCGAGCAAACAGGCGGCGGCGTTGGCGAGCGGGCTGGCAGTGAACCTGCGGCCGCTGCTGCTGCTGCTCGGGGTGGCGGCGGCTGTCGCGGTGGGGGTGACCGTGGTGCTGTGGTGGCGGGGACCGGATTGGAGCCTGCTGTACGCCGGGTTGTCCGATTCCGACGAGAGCAGCGTCGTGCAGGCGCTGCAGACCGCGGGGATTGCCTACAAGCTCGACGATGTCGGTGGCGACGTGCTGGTGCCTGCCGACCGGGTGCGCGATGCGCGCCTGCAGCTCGCCTCGCAGGGATTGCCCGCCGGCAAGACCGATGGCTTTGCGCTGATCAGCAAGGATCCGGGCTTCGGCGTCAGCCAGTTCATGGAGAACGCACGCTATCAGTACGCGCTCGAGACCGAGCTGGCGCAGACCATCTCCTTGCTGCAGGCCGTACAGGCCGCGCGCGTGCAGCTGGCGCTGCCTCAGGAATCGGCGTTCGTGAGCGATCGGCGGCCGGCCAGCGCCTCGGTGCTGGTGCAGCTGCGACCCGGCGAGCGGCTCGAGCCCGAGCAGGTCTCGGCGATCGTGCACCTGGTGGCTTCCAGCGTGCCGGAGCTGGATGCCGATCAGGTGACGGTGGTGGATCAGCAGGGGCAGCTGCTGTCGGCTCCCAAGAGCGGGGACGCGGCGATCGCTGCGGAGCAGTTCGATGCCGAGCACCGGCTGGAGGATATGTACGCACAGAACATCGAGGAGCTGCTGACGCCGCTGGTGGGGCCGGGCCGCGTGCGCGCGCAGGTGACGGTCGACCTGAACTCCGATGCGAGCGAGCAGGCGAGCGAGCAGTACAAGCCCAACAGTGCCGTGGTGCGCAGCGAGCAGACCTCCGAGCAGACCAGCGTGGGTGGGGCGGCCAGCGGCGGCATCCCCGGCGCTCTGACCAATCAGCCCCCCGCGGGTGGCTCGATCGTGCCCGCGAGGCCCGCCGCGGGCGCCGCAGGTGCCGCAGGTGCCGCAGGTGCGGCGGGCGCAGGTGCGGCGGCAGGCGCTGGCGCCGCGGGAGCCGCGGGAGCCGCGGGAGCCCCCGGCGCGGGTGCCGGTGGCGCGGCCGCCGGCGCTGCGGGGCCCGGCGCGGTCGCGGCCGCGGCCCCGCCCCAGGACACCTCCCGGCAGAGCACGCGCAACTACGAGATCGATCGCACCGTGAGCTATTCACGCCAGCCCGCCGGGGCGGTCAAGCGCGTGACCGTCGCGGTGCTGGTGGACGACGTGCCGCAGGTCGGCAGCGACGGCAAGCACACGATGCGGCCGCTGTCCAAGGCCGAGATCGACAACATGACGCAGCTGGTCAAGAACGCGGTGGGCTTCGACGCCGCGCGCGGCGACAGCGTGAACGTCGTGAACGAACCGTTCCTGGAGCAGACGCAGGTGATCACCCCGCAACGCGTGCCGCTGTGGCAGCGGCCGGGGGTGCGCGATGCGACCCGCCTGGTGCTCGGAGCCCTGGTGCTGGTGGCGCTTGCGCTCGGAGTGCTGCGACCGCTGATCAGGAACCTGGCGAGCCACGCCCTGGTGGCGCTGCCCGCGGCGCCGGCGGAGCCGCAGCCGGCTGACGCCGCCGGCGGCAGCGTCGCACCCGGCCGGCAGCTCGCCTACGAGCAGCAGATCGTGCAGGCGCGCAACCTCGTCACGCAGGATCCCAAGCGCGTCGCGCAGGTCGTCAAGACCTGGGTCGCCGAGCAATGACCGAGGCTCGCTCCGGCCGGGTCGGCGTGGAGCGCGCGGCGATTCTGCTGCTGGCGCTCGGGGAGCAGGACGCCGCCCAGGTGCTCAAGCACCTGGGCACCAACGACGTGCAGCGGGTGGGCGCGGCGATGGCGCAGCTGTCGGGAGTGTCGCGCGAGGAAGTGTCGGGTGTGCTCGCGAACTTCTCCTCCTCGGTGGAGCAGCAGACCTCCCTCGGCGTCGGTACCGACGAGTACCTGCGCAAGGTGCTGGTGGAAGCGCTCGGCGAGGACAAGGCCGCCGGGGTCATCGAGCGCATCCTGCGCGGCCGCAGCAGCCGCGGGCTCGAAGCGCTCAAGTGGATGGATCCGCGTCAGGTCGCGGAGCTGCTGCGTCAGGAGCATCCGCAGATCATCGCGATCGTCTTGTCCTATCTGGAATCGGACCAGGCGGCACAGGTGCTGGTGCAGCTGCACGAGGCGACCCGCTCCGACATCCTGATGCGCGTCGCGACCCTCGAAGGAGTGCATCCCACCGCTCTCAACGAGCTCGACGAGGTGCTGGAGAAGCAGTTCTCCACCACCGGCGCGGGCAACACCGCGGCCGGCTTCGGCGGACCGAAGGCGGCCGCCGAGATCCTCAACCTCGTCGGCAGCGCGCAGGAGGGCGCGATCCTCGCGCAGATCGCCAAGACCGACGAGGCACTCAGCCAGAAGCTGCAGGACCTGATGTTCGTGTTCGAAGACCTCATCGAGGTCGACGATCGCGGCATGCAGGAGCTGCTGCGCGAGGTGCCCAGCGACAAGCTGATCATCGCGCTGAAGGCGGCGGACGAGGGTCTCAAGCAGAAGATCTTCAAGAACATGTCGGAGCGCGCCGCGCAGATGATGAAGGATGACCTGGAGACGCGCGGTCCGGTGCGACTCTCCGAGGTGGAGGCGGCGCAGAAGGAGATCCTGGTGACCGCGCGCAAGATGGCGGAGGAAGGCCGCATGGCGCTCGGTGGCAAGGGCGGGGAGACCTATGTCTGAGGCCGCGCCCCGGGCCGCGGCGCAGCCCGCGGCGCAGCCCGCGGCGCTGTGGGAGCTGCCCGCGCTCGGCGGGCCGGTGCTGCCGCTGCGCCGGCGCTCGGCAGAGCTGTCCGCGATCGAGCGGGAGGCATGGGAGCAGGGGCACGCCGAGGGACGCGAGGTCGGGCTGATCGCCGCGCGCGAGGAGGCGCTGGCCGCCGGCACGGAGCTGGAGCGGCGGCTGCAGCAGCTGCAGGGGATCCTGGATTTCATGAGCAGGCCGCTGGCGGAGCTGGACCAGCAGGTGCAGCGCCAGCTCGCCGCGCTCGCGGGCGCGATCGCGCGCCAGCTGGTGCGCCGGGAGCTCAGAGCGCAGCCGGACGAGATCGTCGCGGTGGTGCGCGAGACGATCGCACTGCTGCCGGTCGGGGCACGTCAGGTGCGCGTCCATCTGCATCCGGAGGACGCAGGGCTGGTGCGCTCGCGACTCGCGAGCGCCGGTGGCGAGCGTGCCTGGAGCCTCATCGAGGATCCGATGCTGGCGCGCGGTGGATGCCGTGTGACCAGCGAGAGTTCGAGCATCGATGCGACGCTCGAGCAGCGCCTGGGCGCGGTGATCGCCACCCTCCTCGGGGATGAGCGCAGCGCGCCGCGAGCCATGGAGGAGGCGTCTGCCGAGGCGCCTGCAGCCGAGAGCCACGCGGACCAGAGCCCGTCGGACGAGAGCCCGACGGACGAGAGCCCGACCGCCGGGGGCACGCCGGCCGGGAGCGCCCCCGCGCCCGGTGGGCCGCGCGCATGAGCACGCCGCGGCAAACGCATGCGGCGCGCTGGGTGCATGCGCTGGCGGCCTACCAGCGCCGCCTCGCGCACGTGCCGCCGCCGCCGGTGGCCGGGCGTCTGACGCGCATGGTGGGACTGACGCTCGAGGCCGAGGGTTGCCAGGCGGCGATCGGGGATCGCTGCGAGATCGTCAGCTCGGCCGATTCGCACGTCGAGGCCGAAGTGGTCGGCTTCGCCGGCGAGCGGCTATACCTCATGCCCACCGGCGACCTGCACGGCATGCGCCCCGACGCGCGCGTGGTCCCGCACACGCACGCCGGCAGCGTGCGCATCGGTCCGCGCCTGCTCGGCCGCGTCGTGGATGGCGCATGTCGGCCGCTGGACGGCCAGGGGCCGATCGAGACCGAGGTCAGCGTGCGGCTGGCCGGGCGGCCGATCAATCCGCTGCTGCGCCGGCCGATCACGCTGGCGCTGGACGTGGGTGTGCGCGCCATCAACGGGCTGCTCACCGTCGGGCGTGGTCAACGCGTCGGGCTGTTCGCCGGCAGCGGCGTGGGCAAGAGCGTGCTGCTGGGCATGATGGCGCGCTATACCTCGGCGGACATCATCGTCGTCGGGCTGATCGGCGAGCGCGGCCGCGAGGTCAAGGAATTCATAGAGCGCATTCTGGGCCGCGCCGGCCTGGCGCGCTCGGTGGTGGTGGCCACGCCCGCGGACTATCCGCCGCTGATGCGCCTGCACGGTGCCTGGCTCGCGACCGCGATCGCGGAATATTTCCGCGACCGCGGCCGCAACGTGCTGCTGATCATGGATTCGCTGACGCGCTTCGCGCAGGCGCAGCGCGAGATCGCGCTGGCGATCGGTGAGGCGCCGGCCACCAAGGGATATCCACCCTCGGTGTTTGCGCGATTGCCGCAGCTGGTGGAGCGCGCCGGCAACGGCGTGGCCGGAGAGGGCTCGATCACCGCCTTCTACACGGTGCTCGCCGAGGGCGATGACCAGAACGATCCGATCGTCGATGCCGCGCGCGCGATCCTCGACGGACACGTGGTGCTGGCGCGGCGCATCGCGGAGGGCGGGCGTTACCCCGCCATCGACATCGAGGCCTCGGTGAGCCGCGTGATGCACGACGTCGTGTCGGCGGCCGACCTGGCACTGGCGCGCCGGCTGCGGCAGACCACGGCGATCTACGAGCACAACCGCGATCTCATCACGATCGGCGCCTACCAGCGCGGCAGTGATCCGCGCATCGATCAGGCGATCGCGCGCTGGCCGCAGATCGAGGCGTTCCTGCGCCAGGACATGCACGAGCGGGTGACGCTCCCCGAGAGCGTCGCGCAGCTCGCGGCCGCGATGGCCGAGGGACAGGCCGAGTCCGCCAAGGGCAGGAGCGCGCAGGACGACAGAGGCGGCGGCGCCACGCCGCACCGCGATGCAGGCGCCGCGCGCGCCACCGCCCGCACAGGAGCGCCGCGTCAGTGAAGCGAGCCAAACGCCTGGAGCCCGTGAACGCACTGGTCAACGACGCCGAGCGTGAATGCGCGCTGCAGCTGGCGACGCTGCAGACACGCCTGCTGGAAGCCGAGCAGCGCTGCCAGGAGCTCAAAAGCTACCTGAGCGAGTACCAGAGCGCCTTCCGGCAACGCGCCACGGTCGGCATCGGCGTGGTCGGGATGCGCGACTATCAGCTGTTCATCGCGCGGCTCGGTGAAGCCGTGCAGCAGCAGGACATCGTCGTGGCGCAGCTGCGCGGGGATTGCGAGCGCGCCCGCTCGCAATGGCGGCAGGCGGCGGCCCGCAAGAGCGCGCTCGGCAAGGTCATCGCTCGCGCGCACTCCGAAGAGCAGCAGCTGGAGGCGCGCCGCCAGCAGAGCGAGCTGGATGAGCGTGCGCAGCGCCCGGGAGAAAATCGCTGATGGCCGCGCGTCTGACCGCTGCCGCACCGGGGCGCTCGCAGACGCCGCTGTCGTCGGCGGGTGCCAGTGGCAGCGTGGGCGCTGCCCGTCAGGACGGTAGCGGATCGCGCGCCGCGGGTGCACCTCTGGGCGCGACCGTCGCGGCGGCCGGCTCCGGTGGGCCCGGCAGTGCGGGTGCTCCCGAAGAGGCGCAGGCCGGCAGCGCGGCGCAGGCGCCGCATTTCGGCGCGGCACTGGCCGCGGCGGCGCGCGGCGCGGGCTCCCGCAGTGCAGAGGCCGCGCACGGCCCGGCGACGCACGTCGCCAGTGACGCGCCTTCGGACACGCACGGCCGGCAGGCCGCGGGCGCCTCACGGAGCTCCTCGACGGCCGATGCCCCGGAAGCGGGCTCGAGCGCGAGCTCGGCTGCAAACTCGAATGCGAGCGCCACAAGCACGGGTGCCACGACGGCCGAGCTTGCGGCGCAGGCCGCGGCGGTCCCGGCGGCACTCGCCGGCGCCGCATCCGCCGGCGCCGCGACGGCCCAGGCCGCCGCCGATGAGGGTGCGGATGCCGATGGTCCGCAGAGCGGGACGGGCTCGCGCGGCGCGGGGCCGCCCGGACGCACGCGCGGGGGCCGTAGCGAGGATGCATCAGGGCCGGCGGGTGCATCGGTCCAGGGGCTCACGCTGCTGCTGGCCATGGCCAGCTCCGGCGGGCTGGCGTGTGCGGCTCCTGCCGCAGGTGCCGCTGCGGTGATCGCGGGCGAGGCCGCCGACGCCACCGATGCGAGCGACGCTGCCGACCAGGCCGGCGATGCCGGCGATGCCATCTGCGGCATCGGCATCGGCAGCAGCGGCAGCGGCAGCGGTGCGGCGGCCTATATGAACACGCTGGCGGGCGCTCTCGCCGCTGCGGCGGCCGCAGCCGCGAGCGGCGCGGGCCTGACGAGCGCGGCCGATTCAGCGCCGGCGGCGACCGCAGCGACGACCTCCGCCGCGGTGACGCCGCTGGACGCTGCCGCGACGGCACTGCCGAGCAGCGCCGAGCTGGCCGCTGCGCTCGGCGCGCAGGGGCAGGCGGGCCTGTCGCTGCCGGGTCCCTCGGCGTCGGGGCCCGACGCCGGCGCAGCAGGGTCTGGTGCTGCCGCGAGCGGACCCGTCGCGGCACCGCGCGGCGGCGCAGCTGCGGGCGCTGCGGCCGCCCCAGCGCTGTCGCCGCTGATGCTCTCGAGCCTGTCCGCCGCTTCCGCCGCCACCGCATCCGTGGCGCGCGAGCTGTCGCTGCCGGTCTCGGACCCGGGCTGGCCTCGGGCTCTGGCGGCACAGGTGCAGTGGATGGCGAGCGCCCAGGTGCAGAGCGCGACGCTACGGCTCTCGCCCGAGCATCTCGGACCACTCGAGGTGCGCATCGACGTGGTACAGGCGCAGGTCAACGTCAATTTCATCGCCCACCATCCCGACACGTGCAGCGCGCTGGCGGATGCGGTGCCGCGTCTGCGCGAGCTGTTCGCCGCGGGCGGCCTGAGCCTCGGTCAGGCGACGGTGCAGCAGGAGGGCGGCTCGGGCGCCTCGGGCTCGTCCGCCGGCGCGCCGGCGCGCGCGCCCGCGATCGGCGCTGCGGAAACTGTCGAGCCGGTCGCAGTTGTCGCGTACCACTCGCTCGGGCTGGTGGATGAATACGCGTGAATGTCGATCACGGCAGCGACGGATTTCCGTCGATGCACGCACAGTGGGCTGGCATAACGCTTGCTCCATGAGCCCAGCCTGAAACCCCATTGCCTCATCCGCCAACCTCCCGGTTCATCCCATGGCAGCAGAACCCGCACGAAAAGAATCCGCCACGAACGTCCAGCCCCTCAAGCGCAAGCCGCGCAGCAAGCTGCCGTGGATCCTGCTGGGCATCGGCGTGCTCGCAGCCGGCGGCGGGGGCAGCTGGTATGCCCTCAAGCCCGCGCCCCCGGCAGCCCAGGCCGCGAGCGGCGCACAGGCGCCTGCCGACGCGCCGCGCGCCGCGCCGATCTACTACAAGTTCGATCCGGCGTTCGTGGTCAACTTCGGCGGCCCGGGCAGCGCGCGCTTCCTGCAGGTCACCCTGGAGGCCATGTCGCGCGACCCCGCGATACTGGACGTGCTCAAGAACAACGATCCCGCGGTACGCAACGATCTGGTGCTGCTGTTCTCGGGCCAGGACGAGGCCACGCTCATGAGCACCGAGGGCAAGGAAAAGCTGCGCGCCGAGACGCTCGCGGCCATTCAGAAGGTACTCGACGAGGAGGGCGCCAACGGCAAACTCATCGAACAGGTGTACTTCACCAGTTTCGTGATCCAGTAGCCGCCGTGGGTGCGGAAATTCTCAATCAGGACGAGATCGATGCGCTGCTGCAGGGCGTCGACAACGGCGCGGTGGCCACGGCCCCGGCCGCGCCGCCGCCGGCGCCGCCGGGCGAGATACGCCCCTACGACCTCGCCACCCAGACGCGCATCGTGCGCGGGCGCATGCCCACGCTGGAGATGATCAACGACCGCTTCGTGCGCCAGTTCCGCGTCGGACTGTTCAACATGCTGCGCCGCACGCCGGAGATGAGCGTCGCCCCCATCCGGGTGCAGAAATTCAGCGAATACACGCAGAGCCTGCAGATTCCATCGAGCCTCAACCTCATCAAGCTCGAGCCGCTGCGCGGCACGGCGCTGATGGTGCTGGATGCGAAGCTGGTGTTCGCGATCGTCGACAACTTCTTCGGCGGCAACGGGCGCTTCGCGCGTCTCGAGGGGCGTGAGTTCACGCTGACCGAGGGCCGCATCATCCAGATGGTGATGCGCCAGGCGTTCGTCGATCTGCAGGAGGCGTGGAGCATCTGCACGGACGTCAAGGTCGATTACGTCAGCTCCGAGATCAACCCGCACTTTGCCAGCATCGTCAGCCCGCTGGAGATCGTGGTGGTCAACAGCTTCAAGATCGAGGTGGAAGGCGGCGGCGGGGAGCTGCACGTGACGCTGCCGTACTCGATGATCGAGCCGATCCGCGACCTGCTCGACTCCACCATACAGGGCGACCGCATGGAGCGCGACGAGAAGTGGGTGACGACGCTGCGCGAGGAGATCGAGGAGGCCGAAGTGGAGCTCGCGCCGCGGCTCGGGCACGCCACGGTGTCACTCGCGCGGCTGCTGGATATGAAGCCAGGCGACGTGCTCGGCTGCGACTTCGACGGGCAGCTGACCATTTACGCCGAGGGAGTGCCGGTGGTGCGCGGCAGCTACGGGGCCTCGCGCGGCCAGCAGGCCGTGAAGGTCACGCAGCGCGTGACGCGGCAGAAGGCCGTGCTGAACAGCGTGCCGGCGGCAGCGACGATGGGCAAGCGATGAGAGTATCGAGGTCATGACTACGACGACAGCCAAGGCGATCGAACCGCAGCCGGCCGAGCTCGGCAACCTGAAGGCCGAACCCCCGGACGCCGCGGCGAGCCGCGAGCTCAATCTCGAGGTGGTGCTCGACATCCCCGTGACGCTGTCGATGGAGGTCGGACGCACGCGCATCAGCATCCGCAACCTCCTGCAGCTCAATCAGGGATCGGTCATCGAGCTCGAGCGCGCCGTCAGCGAGCCGCTGGATATCTTCGTGAACGGCACCCTCATCGCGCACGGCGAGGTGGTGGTGGTCAATGACAAGTTCGGCATCCGGCTGACCGACGTCATCAGCCCGGCCGAGCGCATCCGCAAACTGAGGTAGTCGCAGGCGCACACATTCAAGATCCGGCCTCCCCGGCCGATAGCCTCTCGACCCGCTGGCGTGAGAGGTTATGTCGTGTGGTGAACGCTGCGTCGGCTTCGGTGTCCGCATCGCCGGACTCCACCTTCAAGTTCGTCAGTGACCTGGCCCGCGAGCTGTCCCGCGGACGCGTGGAGCTGCCCTCGTTCCCCGAGGCGGCGGCGCGTCTGCAGCAGGTGCTCAGCGATGACTCGGTGACCAGCGAGCGCATCGCGCTCGTGATCAGCTCCGATGCCGGTCTCGCCGCCCGTGTGCTGACGCTGGCGAACTCGACGCTACTGCACCGCGGTGGCCCGCCGGTCACCAATCTGAAGAACGCGATCACGCGCATCGGCCACGAGCACATCCGCACCGCCGCACTGGCCTACGCCAACGCGCAACTGCGCCGGGCGGCCGAGCTGGCGCCCATCCGCGAACAGCTCGAGAGCTGCTGGCGCGAGGGCATCCGCGTCGCCTCGCTGGCGCACGCCATCGCCACGGAGTCGCGCCGCGTGCGCACCGACGAGGCCATGCTCGCCGGCCTGGTGCACAACATCGGCAAGGTCTATCTGATTGCGCGCGCCGCACGCGACGCGCCCGGGCAGCCCAGCTTCGATGAACGATCCCTGCGGCCCTGGTACCCGAGCATCGGACAGGCGCTGATCGAGAACTGGAAGCTGCCGGACGACATCGCCACGGCGGTCGGTGGCCAGCTGGACACGGAGCGCAGCCACGAGGGAGACCCGGACCTGCAGGATCTGCTGATCGTGGCGGTGAGCATGGCGGCGCAGATGAGCGCCGGCGTCGCCGAGGAGTTGGTCGCGCCTCAGGAGCAGGACCGGGGTCAGGACGCCGCCGCGATGCCGGCGGCCGCGGCGCTCGGGTTGAACGACTCGGCGCTGGTGCGCGTCATGCTCGAGGCGCAGACCGATCTGGAGATGCTGCAGGCGGCACTCGGCTAGCCGGACGGCGGCGCCAGCCGAAAAAAAAGAAAGGGCCCGCGAGGGCCCTTTAAGGAATCCCGGGTCAGCGTCTGCGGCGACCCGGGAGGGGGTCTGAAACCGGTCTGCTGCGGGTCCGATGCGGGTCCGATGCGGGGTCGGATGCCGCCTCGCCCGCAGCTCAGCTCGCAGGCATCTCGCCGCTGTAGTACAGCACCACGTAGGCCCGCAGCGAACCGTCGGGCTGCGGGGTGCCGTACACCTTCACCAGCGTGCCATCGACCATGGCGTTCTCGAAGGTCATGAGACCGGTGCTGGTGGTGATGTCGATCGGGCTCACGGTGAGGAAGCCGTTGCTGCGGTCGACCTGGTAGACCAGCGTGGCCTGTCCGCTGGTGGAGTCGACGTTCACCGTGAAGCTATCGCCGCCCATGCTCATGTTCGCGATCGCCAGAGCCGTGATGCCGAAGGCGTTGGACGACCACGGGCTCGTGACCGTCGCGAGCGGCAGCGGCAGCGGCTCGAGTATCGCCTGCGGCGCGGACCAGCCGTCCGGGTTCGCCGGGTCGCCCCAGGTCGCGTAGGTGGCGCCGTAGGCCGGGATCTGCGCGGTGGTGGCGCTGACGAAATCCCCGACCGCGCCGCTTCCCGAGTCGACGAGCGTCGGATAGGCGAAGTTCCACCACTTGAAGCCCTCGACGGGATTGCCGTGGCCGTCGGTGCCGTTGGCCGAGGTGCCGGCGATGTAATCGAGCGACACGCTGTAGTTGTCGGCGCTGCGCAGAAAGTCATGCGTGTAGGTGAAACCGGTGTCGCTGGCTCCGGAGATCGCTCCCGAATACACCGCGTTTTCGATATCGACGGTCTGCGCGACCATCGGATTCTGCGTGGCCAGCGGATCGACGCTCACGCTCACCTTGAAGCCGCGGACGAACTGCTGGTTGGCGAGAAACGCCGTGCCCGAGCCGATCGCGCTGCTGCCGTCGTGGAAATAGAACTGCGTCGAGCTGTTCACCGCCAGAGTGACCGGCAGCCCCGCGTCGTTCGTCACGGTGAAGGTGCCGGCACTGGCATTGACGTCGAGCACGTGCCCCTCGGGGCCGATCCACACCGTATTGAAGCTGCTGCTCTCCCAGATGCGGGTCGCGACCAGCGTGCCGTCCGCCTGGTAGCGGGCCGCGATGCGCAGGTATTCGCCGGCGGCCAGGCCCGTCACGCCGCTGAAGCTCGTGATCGTCGAGCGCGTACCGGTGTCCAGGTCGTAGAACAACGTGCCATTGGTCGAGTCGACCTGGATGGTGACGGACCGATTGCCGGCGATGTCGGTTTCAGGGCTGGTGACCGGCAGCACCGGAAAGTCCTTGGTCACCGTGAGCGAGCTGCCGTCGGAGGACACGGTGCTCACCGTTCCATACAGATGGCGCAGCACCAGACTGGTGATCGCGGCGAGCGGGTGATGGCGCAGGATGGGGTTGAAATTCACCGCCCAGAGCAGCGCGCCCGCGCCCGGGGGCTGGTGCGCGATGATGAAGGCCGGGTGGGACAGATCGAATTCCAGGTCGAGCGCATTACTGGAGTCGGTGGTGACCACCAGCGGCGCGACGAAGCTCACGCTGACCGGCACGGTCAGCGCACCGCTCGTGCCCTGGGTGTGCTGCACCTGAATATCGCTCGCCGCGATCTGGGTGCTCGGCGAGCCGGCAAAGCCTGCCTCCGGATCCGCCGAGGACACCAGCAGCACGTCCCCGGCATTGCCGCTCACCGTCACCACGGCGCCCGTGTAGGTGCCGACGGGCACCGAGACGTTGCCGAGCAGCTCGCCGATCTGGTCGAGCTGTTCGAGGTTGACATAAGGAGCCGGGGACGGGGCGGTGTACACGGTCACG
>DATJSD010000119.1:0-50182 GCA_035504335.1 Steroidobacteraceae bacterium
GCCGTCCTGATGGCCTGTCAGTCCTACCCGGCGTCTCGCGGCAATCCCGCGCCGCCCTCCGGGCCGGCAGCAACGTCCGGCACCGCCTCGGCGTCCACCGCTCCCATTCTGCAATCCGTGACGCTGCGGACCAATGTTCCCAACGGCTTTGGGGGCTTCTTCAGCGTGGTGCCGGACTTCCACTTCATCGCACCCGCGGGTAATGCCGTGTATTTGCGTCGAGAGCTGGTCAGCACTGACGGGAATTTCGCCGGCGCGAACATCAGAGGCGCGGACATCCACATCGCCCCGGAGGTACAGCGCCGTGGTGCGACCCTCTCCGGGGGTTGGCGCTGCGGCGTGGCCAGGTACTACCTGACGATACGCGCGTACGTCATCGACGCCGACGGCAACCGTAGCAACGCCATCGAGTACACCATCCACTGCAACGGGGGCTGACGCTCAAGCCCCACCGCCCGCCGGGCGCTCCCGCGCATCCAGCGTCGGCCGCTCCTGCCCCACGGCGTCATCCTCCCATCCACCGCCGAGCGCACGGATGAGACCGACGCTGGCGTGCAGCTGCAGCGTATCGAGATCGAGTGCCTGCAGCTGGGCCTGCAGCAGCGCGGTCTGCGCGGTGATGACCGTCAGGTAGTCGGTGGCGCCCTGGGTATACAGCAGCATGGACAGGTTGACCGTACGCTGCGCAGCCTCGAGCGCCGCCTTCTCCTGCACGGCCGCATCGTAGTCATGGTTGAGCGAGGCGAGGCTGTCCTCGACCTGCTGAAAGGCACTGACGACCGTGCCGCGGTAGTTTGCGGCGGCCGCATCGAACTCGGCGCGCGCCTGGGCCACCTGCGCGTGGCGCAGCCCGCCCTCGAATACGGAGAGCAGCGCGTTCGGCCCGATGGCCCAGTACGAGCTCGGCGCCGTCAGCCACTTGGAGAACGAGGAGCTCTGAAACCCGCCCTGCGCGCCCAGCTGCAGCGTCGGATAGAACGCGGCACGCGCCACGCCGATGTCGGCATTGGCGGCCATCATGCGCCGCTGCGCCGCGGCGATGTCCGGGCGTCGCTGCAGAAGCGTGGCCGGGATTCCGGTCGGGATGTGGGGCAATTTGACGTCGACGATGGCCGGCGGGATGGTGAAGCCCGAGGCCGACACGCCCAGCAGCGCGGCGATCGCATGCTCGATGAGGGCGCGCTGCGCGAGCGTCTGGGCCTGCTGCGAGCGCGCCGTATCCAGCTGCGTCTGCGCCTGTGAGACATCCAGACCGGGCGCGATGCCGGCAGTGTGCCGCATCTGCGTGAGCTGCAGCGCACGCGCATACGCGCTGACGGTATCCTCCAGAATGGCATCCTCCCGATCCAGGCTGCGCAGCTGGATGTAGTCATCGGTCAGCTGGGCGCTGAGCGACAGGCGGGCGTTCTGCAGATCGGCCCCGGCGGCCGCGGCGCTCGCCCTGCCCGCGGCGACCTCGTTGCGGATCTGACCCCACAAATCCAGCTCGTAGCTTGCGCCGCCACCGAGCGTATCGTCGTCGTAGTAGCGCGGCGTCGTCGGTCCGATGAGGGGCGCGTTGGCCGAGTCGCGCTCGCGCTGCACGCCCGCCTGCACACCCAGGGTCGGAAACAATCCCGCGCGCGCCTGATCGCTCAGCGCGACGGCCTGCGCGTAATCGGCGGCGGCGGCGGCAAGCGTGGGATTGCCGCTGATGAGCCGCGTCTGCAGAGCGTCGAGCTCCGCACTGTCGTACAGCGCCCACCAGCGGTCGCGGGGCAGGCGGTCGGCGGGCTGCGCCCGCGTCCATGAGCCGGTTTCCTTGTACACGGGCGCGGCGGGGACTTGCGGCGTCTGCAACCGCGGGGCGAGTGAGCAGCCGGTGAGCAGCGCGCCCAGCGCCGCTGTGACCGCCACGACCCGCGCGACCGGCGCGACCGCCACGACCCGCGCAACCGGCGCAACCGGCGCGACCGGCGCGACCTCTACCGCCACCGCCGGCAGCGCCCGGCGCTCAGCTCCTCTCATTGCCGCTCTTCGAGCCGGCGGCGCTCGCGCCGTCCACCTCCGCACTCACCACCCGCACCTGATCGCCGGTGCTCACGCCATCGGGCGGGTTCTCGATCACGCGGTCGTCCCGTGACAGACCCGATGAGAGCTCCACCACCGTACCGAGATCCCGGGCGATCGACACCCGCTTGAGCACCACGCGGCTGTCGCGACCCACGGTGGCGACCCACAGGCCGCTGGCATCGAAGATCAGGGCGCTCGCCGGCACGCTGAGCACGTTGCCGAGCGGGGCCACCTGCAGATGGATACTGGCATAGTCGCCCGGCATCATCTGCCCGGCGTCGTTATCCACGATGATCTCCATGAGCGTCGTGCCACTGCTGGGGTTGACCGCCTGGGCGGACGCCTCCACGGTGCCGTCGAAGAGCTTGCCGGGATGCTCGGGCACGCTGAGGGTGGCCCGGGTTCCGGGCGGCACGCTCGGCACGTCGTTCTGCGGCACGGCGACGTACACGCGCAGCTTGTTGATGGCCGACACCACGAACAGCGCCGTTCCGCCGGCGTCGCCTGCGTCGATCAACGCACCGATGTCGGTCTGCCGCGCCGTGACGATGCCGTCGAACGGCGCGAGCAGCCGCTTGAAGCCTTCCTCCGCGACCAGACGGTTGACGTTCGCCTCGGACGCGTTGACCTGCGCGACCGCGGCGTTGTACGTGTAGGTGCGCTGGTCGACGTCCTGCTTGGCGACGGCGTCGGTGCCGGCCAGGGCCTGCCAGCGGGCCGCGCTGATCTGGGCGAGCTTGGCGTTGGCCCTGGCGACGTTCAGGTCGGCGCGCGCCTGGGTGAGCTGCTGGTCGAGATCGGGCGTATCGATCACGCCGAGCACGGCGCCCGCCTTGACGCGGCTGCCGATGTCGTAATTCCAGTCCTTCAGATACCCGGGCACGCGCGCATAGATCGGTGCGCGGATATACGCTTCCAGCCGGCCCGGAAGATCCAGCGCGCTCCCCTCCCCGGCACGCTGCGGCGTGACGACCGCCACGGTGGGCAGCGCTTCCTCCTCGGTCAGCTGCCGCAGGCGCGAGCTCTGCGCGGCGCGCGACACCATGCCGTAGGTGAGGATGACGGCGATGGCGAGCAGAAACCACAGGCCGGTCAGTCGCAACCGGCGTGGAATGGGGCGCGGCTTTGCCTCAGGCACGGTCATGAGCTTCTCCGTTGGCGGGCACATCGGCCGGCTGCGGGCGGTGATTGCGGTGGATGATGCTGAACACCACCGGCACGAAGAACAACGTGGAAACGGTCGCGAACAGCAGGCCGCCGATCACGGCGCGGCCGAGCGGGGCGTTCTGCTCGCCGCCCTCTCCCAGACCCAGTGACATCGGCAGCATGCCGATGATCATCGCCAGCGCCGTCATCAGCACCGGGCGCAGGCGCACGAACCCGGCCTCCACGGCCGCCTGTGCCGCATCGCCCAGCTCCACGAGCTTCTCGCGCGCGAAGCTGATCACCAGCACGCTGTTGGCGGTCGCCACGCCCATGCACATGATCGCGCCGGTGAGCGCCGGCACCGACAGCGTCGTGTGCGTCGCGAACAGCGTCCACACGATGCCGGCGAGCGCCGCCGGCAGCGCGGTGATGATGACGAAGGGATCGGCCCACGACTGGAAATTGATCACGATCAGGAAATAGATCAGCACGATCGCGCCCAGCAGGCCGAACAGCAGCCCGGTATACGCGCTGTGCATGGTCGCGGTCTGGCCGACCAGGTCGATGATCGAGCCCCGGGGCTTGTCCTTGTCATTGCGCGCCATGACGTCGCGGATGTCGGCAGAGACGGCCCCGAGATCCCTTTCCTGGGTGGTCGCGTAGATGTCCACCGTCGGAACGATATCGTATTGCGTGACCACCGCATCGCTGTCGGCGCGGTGGACGTCGGCGATACCGCCGAGCACCGTGGTCGGCGCTCCCGGCGCGTTGACCGGCAGATTGCTCAGCTCCGGCAGGGTATCGATGTCGTATTGCGGGGTCTGCAGCGCGATCGGGTAGGTCACCCCGGTGCGCTCGTTCAGCCAGTAGGTGGGTGCGACCTGCAGGGAGCTCGCCAGGTTGACCACCAGGCTGTCGGTGACATCCGCCGCGGTGACGCCGGCGTACTCGGCGCGCGTGCGATCGATGTCCACATCGAATGTCGGCTCCCTGGCCGATTGCTGGATACGTGCGTCGGCGACACCGCTGATCTGCCGGATCTGCGCCAGCAGCTTGTCGGCGTAGGCGTAATCCGCGTCGAGGTCATCGCCGCGGATCTGCAGATCGATCGGCGCGGGCGCGCCGAAGTTGAGAATCTGGCTGACGATGTCCGCCGGCAGGAACGAGAACGTCATGCCGGGGAACAGACCCGGCAGCTGCCGCCGCAGCCGCTCCACGTAGCCGGCGGTGGGTGCGTGCCCCGCGTTGAGGGAGATCTGAATGTCCCCGTCAGCCTCGCCGATCGTGCCGGTGTTGTTGTAGATGGTGTTGATCGAGGAAATGTAGGTGCCGATGTTGTCCACGACCGCGCCGATCTGCGCGGGGGGGATCATCGTGCGAATCACCTTCTCCACGTGATTGAAGAGCGCCGAGGTCTCCTCGATACGCGTGCCCACCGGCGCGCGCACGTGCATCAGGATCTGGCCGCCATCCACCTGCGGGAAGAAGTTGCGGCCGAGAAAGGCGGTGAGCAGGAAGGAGGCGGCCGTAAAGGCCAGAAAGCCGCCGACGAAGCTGCGTCGGTGCTCGATGGCCAGCGCCAGCAGCTCCCGGTAGCCGGCGCGCAGCCGCATGAAGCGCGCCTCGAAGCCCCGCTGAAAACGCACCAGCGGATGGCTCGACGGCGGCCCGATCCGATCGGCGTGCGCGCCGGCCGCATGCGCGCGCAGCAGGTACTTCGCCATGGTCGGCACCAGCGTGATCGACAGGAAGAACGAGAACCCCATCGCGAACATGACGCTCTCGGCCAGCGGCACGAACAGGTAGCGCGCCACCCCGTTGAGGAAGAACATCGGCACGAACACCACACAGACGCTCAGCAGCGACACGAAGGCCGGCATCACGATCTGCGCGGCACCGTCCATGATCGCGGTCTCCACCGCCTTGCCCTGCTCGAGATGGTAGTTGATGCTCTCGATCGTCACCGTGGCCTCATCCACCAGGATCCCCACCGCGAGCGCGAGCCCGCCCAGGGTCATGATGTTGAGGGTCTGGCCGAGCGCATCGAGCGCGGCGATCGCCCCGAGGATCGACAGCGGGATCGAGATCGCGACGATGAGCGTGGAGCGCAAACTGCCGAGGAACAGCAGGATCATCAGACTGGTCAGGGCCGCGGCGATCACGCCCTCGCGCAGCACCCCCTGGATGGCGGCGCGCACGAACACCGACTGGTCGGCGATCGGCTTGATCTGCAGGGCGCTGGGCAGCGACGGCTTGATGACCTGCAGCATTCTCTTGACCCCGGCGACGATGTCGAGCGTCGAGGTCGCGCCGTTCTTGAACACGCTCAGCAGCACCGAGCGGTTGCCGTCGACATGCACGACATTGACCTGAACCGCGCCGCCGTTGCGCACGTGAGCGACGTCGTGCATGTACACCATCGCGCCGCCGACGCTCTTGATCGGCAGGTCGGCGAGCTGCGAGAGCCTGTCGGGGGCGTCGTTCAGGTTGATGGTGTACTCGAAATTACCGATCTTCTCCGTGCCCGCGGGCGTCACCAGGTTCTGCGCCGCCAGCGCATTCGCGACATCCAGGCCGGTCAGGCCGCGCGCCTGCAGCGCGCCGGTATCCAGGTCGAACATGATCTGCGGCGTCTTGCCCCCGAATGGAAACGGCACCGCCGCACCCTGCACCGTCACCAGCCGCGTGCGCAGGAAATTCATGCCCAGATCGGTCAGGGCCTGCTCGGTGAGCCCCTTGCCGGAGAGCGCCAGCTGGATGATCGGCACCGTCGAGGCGCTGTAATTGACGATCAGCGGCGGGGTGGCCCCCGGCGGCATCTGCTTGATGAGGGTCTGGGAGATCGCAGCGACCTGCGCGTTGGCGGTGGCGATGTTGACCGAGGGGTGAAAGAAGATCTTGACGATCCCGAAGGTGGTGTAGGAGTTCGCCTCGATGTGCTCGATGTCGTCGACCGTCGTGGTCAGCGCGCGCTCGAAGGGGGTGAGCATGCGCCCCGCCATCTGGTCGGGCGACAACCCCTGGTACTGCCAGGCCACGCCGATGATCGGGATATCGATGCTTGGAAAGATGTCGACCGGCATGCGCAGCGCCGCCAGCGTGCCGACGATGAAAATCAGCAATCCCACCACGACGAACGTGTAGGGCTTGCTGAGTGCGATTCGAACTATCGCGAGCATGGCGGGATGGATCAGACCAGGTGGCGCAGATCCCAAATTCTATCGTCGCCGCCACAATCTGGCATCACTCAATATTCATGAGGGGATAACCCGTTGGCCGGTGCAGGCGCCCGGCGGATCGGCCTGACGGGCAGGGAGCCGCAGGGACTGCTCGTCCGCGCTCACCCAGCGCTCGGGATAGTACCCGTACGTGAAGGTGGGATAGACGTTGGCCACGATCCACACGAGCCGCCGCAGGAATGTGGGCCTGAGCGCACTGCCGGCCGCGGGCGCCAGCTCGGCCTGCGGATGGCGCTCGGCCAACAGCAGGGCGATGGCGGCGCTTTCGGTCATCACGGTGCCATCGGGCAGCAGCAGGGTGGGCAGCTGGGCGAGCGCATTGAGGCACAGCAGCCGATCACGGGCCGCCCCGGGCCGATCGAAGCCCTTCACCTCCTCGATGCGCAGCGGAGCCTCACACAGCGCCAGCATCGCCTCGGCCAGTGCCGAGCCCCAGCCGCGAACCGCAAACAACGTGTATGGGCCGGAGGATTGCATCGGGGTGCCCGGGGTCGGCTGCGGCGGCGAGAAAGCCGATCCTAGCGTGCGCCGATGCCGGGTGCACCCCCGCGCGATTCGCGTCTACAATCAGCCGGCTGCCTCGGCGGAGCGATCACGCGGGCTGAGGCGCCGAACCCGGTACGGTCGGCCATGGCTCAAACGGAGGTGGCGGAAATGATCGTCGAGATGCGCACCTATCGGCTGCGAGCGGGCACGCGCGCGGCATTTCTCGAGATCTTCCGCACCAGATCCATCCCGGAACACCGCAAGCTGGGCATGAAGATCTCCGCTCCCTTCCTCTGCGTCGAGGACCCGAACGCGTTTTTCTTCATGCGTGGGTTTCCCGATCTGCCCAGCCGGGAATCCCTGAAGGCGAGCTTCTACGAGGGTGAGCTCTGGAAGCGCGAGCTCGAGAGCCTGCTGATGCCGATGATCGACAAATATGAGGTCGTCGTCGTCGACGACCCCAACAATGAGATCGCGTGGCTCGAATGAGCGGCACCGCGACCGCGGCTCCTGATGTCAGGGGCTCTCGACGGTGAGCAGGGTTCCCGCGGGCGTGGGTCCGAAGTACCCACAGGTCGTCGTGCTGGTGGGCGCCTCGGGCGATCTGTCGCGACGCAAGCTGCTTCCCGGACTGTTTCATCTGTCGAGCAAGGGGTTCATTCCGGGCTGCCGCATCGTCGGCGTGTCACTGGAGGATATGTCCGCGGAGGCGTTCCGCAACTTCGTGCGCGAGGCGCTGCTCGAGTGCGCCGCCCGCAAGGTCACGGACGACGCCTGGAGCCGCTTTGCGGCCGACCTCGATTACGTGCCGCTCGCGCGCGGCCCGGAAGCGCTCAGGGCGGCGGTGGAGCGCGCCGAGAAGTCCTTCAGCGGCGAGGAATGCCGGCGGCTGCACCACCTGAGTGTGCCGCCGAGCGCCGCGCTGTCCGCGGTGCGTCTGCTCGGTCAGGCGGGCCTGGTCGAGCGCGCCCGGATCGTCATGGAGAAGCCCTTCGGAGTGGATCTGAAGAGCGCGGTGTCGCTGAATGCGAACCTGCACGAGATATTCTCCGAGGAGCAGATCTTCCGCATCGATCACTTCCTGGGCAAGGAGCCGGCGCAGAACATCCTCGCCTTCCGCTTCGCCAATGGGCTGTTCGAGCCGATCTGGAACCGCAATTTCATCGATCACGTGCAGATCGACGTGCCGGAGAAGCTCGACGTCGGCAAGCGCGTGAAGTTCTACGAGTCGATCGGCGCGTATCGCGACATGGTCGTCACGCACCTGTTCCAGATCCTGGCGTTCACGGCCATGGAGCCTCCCACCGCCCTGGATCCGCGCTCCATCGGCGAGGAGAAGAGCAAGGTCTTCCGCAGCCTGCTGCCCATCATGCCCGCCGACGTGGTGCGCGGCCAGTACATCGGCTACCGCTCCGAGGAAGGGGTCGACGAGGAGTCCGATACGGAGACGTTCATCGCCCTGAGATGCTCGATCGACAACTGGCGCTGGGCGGGGGTGCCCTTCTACCTGCGAACCGGCAAGTGCCTGGCCGAGGGGCAGCGGATCATCTCCATCGCGTTTCGCGAGCCGCCGCGCAGCATGTTCCCCCCCGACTCGGGCGTGGGCGCCCAGGGCCCGGACCACCTCACCTTCGACCTGGCCGACGCGTCCAAGATGTCGCTGTCGTTCTACGGCAAGCGTCCCGGGCCGGGCATGCGCCTGGACAAGCTCAGTCTGCAGTTTGCCATGCACGATACCGGGCACGTGGGAGACGTACTGGAGGCGTACGAGCGGCTGATCCTCGACGCGATGCGCGGTGATCACACGCTGTTCACCACGGCCGAGGGCATCGAGCGGCTGTGGGAGGTCTCCACACCGCTGCTGGAGGCGCCCCTACCCGTGCGTCCCTACGCGCAGGGCTCCTGGGGGCCGAACTCCATTCATCAGCTGATCGCCCCGCATACCTGGCGTCTGCCGTTCGAGCGTACGTGGCGCGATCCGAATGTCGTGGGTGCCTGAAGGACGAGGCTAGGACTGCAGATCGCGCGGCGCGCGCGCCCCCTCCGGCGTGCCCGCCCCCTCCGGCGGGCTCGCGGCGGCGCCCGCGCTCGCGCACGGCTCCTCCATCGCGGCCGCACCGACCTCGACCAGCACGCGCCGCCTGGAGCGGTTGATCACCAGTTGCAATGCGTCACCGCGGGCGTAGTGGCCCACCGGATCGGCGGTCGCCTTGGCAAGCGTGATCTGTTGCGGATCGAGGTCCGCATAGAGAATCCCCTCCTCGTCCTCCGCCAGCGGTGCGCACAGCAGGCGACCGTCCGGACCATAGATCACGCTGAAGCCCCCGCCGGCCTTGCCGGTCGTGGGGTTCAGCAGACGGGCCTTCTCCGGCGTGTCGCACAGCAAGGCAAACATCTCCTGCGAAATGACCGCGCACGGTGCCAGTACGAAGCACCCGCCTTCGACGGCGTACATCATGCTGGCGGCATTGTTGACCTCCGGCCCGAGCGCATAGGCGATATCCCGATAGATCGACAGGCTCGGCCAGGAGGCCACATGCACCTCCTCGTGCTGGGCGTACATGGCCATCTTGACCAGCGGCTGCACGTGCTCCCAGCAGTTGAGCGCACCCAGCCGTCCGAACGGCGCATCGACCACCACCAGGTCGGATCCGTCGCCCTCGCCGAACACGGTGCGCTCGATGTGGGTGGGCTTGAGCTTGCGCCGCGCGAGCAGCAGCTCGCCATCCGGGCCGATGATCGCCTGCGCCATGTAGCGGCTGCCCGCGGCGCGCTCGGAGAAGCCCATGACCACGGTCGTGGCCGCGCGCTTCACGATGTCGCGCAGCCGGCGCATCTGCGCCGAATCCACGGCGAGGCTGTTGTCGTGATAGCGCGGGAAATAGCCGAGCGCCTGCGCCGGCGTGCCCAGATAAATGAACCACGGAAAGCCGGGCAGCCAGGTCTCCGGAAACGCGACCAGTGCGGCGCCCTGCCGCGCCGCCTCATCGATCAGTGCAGCCGCCTTGTCGAGTGAGGCTTCCAGGTCCATGAAGACCGGTGCCGCCTGCACCGCGGCGACTTTGATCGCTTGCATACGCCATCCCGTTCGGGAGCACCGCCCCGAGGGGCGGCTCAGCGCAGTATCGCCGCCCGCAGCGCCGTGCGCCAGCCGAGCGCGAACGCGAGCTCCGCGGTCAGGTACATCGGTGCCACGAGAATCTGCCGCAGATTGTCCAGCAACGCGGGGCGGTTGCCCTCGAGGCGATGACCGAGCAACTGCATCGCCCAGCCGCCGATGAACGCCGCCGCTGCAATCCCCTGCGTCGCCCCGACGCCCAGGCGCGTCGTGCACTCGGCCAGCGCGGCCAGTGCCACCAGCAGGCCGGTAAGCATCAGCCCGAGGCGCAGGTCCCAGTACAGGTAGAGCAGCGCCAGCACCGCCAGCACCAGCCGATCGAGGGGCAGCCAGCTCGGCTGCGGCCAGCCGACCAGCGCCAGCGCAGCCAGTACCGCATAGCTGATCAGCGGCACCCCGACGTAGTGCGTCATCCGATTGCGCGGGTCGCGATGATAGCTCCCGTAGGAGCGCAGCATCGTGGCGATGCGGTCCATGGGCATGTTCCTCGTGGATCGGCCGGCGGCGACGAGGCCCATCCTAGCCCCGGGGATCACGCATGACTCGCGATCGGGCGCATCGCTGACGGCAGAGCACAGTATAAGTATGTTCATTATCAAATAGTTAAAAAATATATCTCATCCAAAAGATATCACCTCGCCGCTGCCGGCGCCGCGTGACCCGGCGGTGCCGTCGCGGCCGCACCTGCTCGAGGGTGGTCTGCCGTCCGGCAGACGCTGCAGATAGAATCGAGCCGCCGGGCGGCGCGCGCCTCACGACCAGCAGGCGCCAGGAGAGGCCCATGAGCATCGCTGATGACGGACCCGATCGGGGGTCTGATCGCGGATCCGATCACGGACCGCTGTCGCGGCGCCGTGTCGTGGCGTTGTGCGCCGGCGCGGGACTGCTGGCCACCCTTCGCCGCCCGGTGTTCGCGGCGGCGCCCTCGCCGCTGCGCACCCGTGCAATCCCGCACAGCGGCGAGCAGCTGCCGGTCGTCGGGCTGGGAACCGCGATCGTGTTCGACGTGGGCTCCAGTGCGCAGGATGAAGCGGGCTGCGCGGGCGTCGTGCGTGCCCTGGTGGAACACGGCGGCTCGCTGATCGATACGGCGCCTTCCTACGGCGCCGCCGAGGGCGTGATCGGCGACATTCTGAACGCCTCGAACCTGCGCTCGCGCGTGTTCCTCGCGACCAAGCTGGAGCGCGACAGCTTCGACGATCCGGCGGCGGGTCTGCGCAGCTCCCTGCAGCGGCTGCGTACCGCGAAGGTCGATCTGCTGCAGCTACACAACGTCGGGGACCCGGGCCAGACCCTGGCGGGCATCGCCGCGCTCAAGGCGCAGGGGCTGTGCCGCTACACCGGTATCACGACCACCTTCCGCGGCGCCTATGAAGCCGCCGAGGCGATCATCCAGCGCGAGAAACCCGACTTCCTGGAGGTCGACTACGCGCTGGACAACCGCGACGCCGAGCAGCGCGTGCTGCCTGCGGCCGCCGCGGCAGGCACGGCGGTGCTGGCAGCGCTGCCGTTCGGTCGCGGTCGGCTGTTTCGCACGGCGCTGGGTAAACCGCTGCCCGCGTGGGCGACGGAATTCGACTGCCACAGCTGGGCGCAGTTCTTCCTCAAGTTCGTTCTGGGCAACCCGGCCATCACCGCCGCGATACCGGGGACGGACAAGGCCGCGCACGCGATCGATGACCTGGGTGCGGGCCTGGGTCGATTGCCCGACGCCGCGATGCGCGCGCGCATGGTTCGCTACGTTCAATCGCTCGGCTGAACGGCAGCTGAACGGCGCGCGTCGGCGGACGCATCGGGGCTCGGACGCATCGGGGCTCGGACGCATCGGGGCTCGGGCGCGCCGGGGCGCAGCGCGCGGTGCGCCGGCGGGGCTGCAAAAACACTGCGGCAGCGCTACTCTACGCGCGCTGCGGGAAGGGATGGCGCGTGAGCACGCGGCTGCGGCAGGCGCTGACTTCCCCCGACGAGCACGCGCTCTAGCATGTGAAGCGACGAATCGAAGCGTTGCCACCACCCGGGAGCCACCATGTCCGAAACGTCACTGCTGTCCGATGCGTCACCGCAATCGAACGAGCTCGCCCCTGGCCTGACGCACTGGTGGACCTCTGCGGCTCACCCGGTGGCGCCTGCGGCCGGCAGCTACGTGCTCGTCGACGGAGAGCCCATTCTCGCCGCGACCGCACCCGGGCCCATCGTGGCCGTGCTGGTATTGCCGGGCGGAGAGCCGGGCGCCTCCGAGCCGCAGGGCGTCCGCGCCGCGAGCCGCCCACCCGGCGCGCGCCCCGCGGCCACGCCGCCCGTGAGGCAGTGAGCCGGCCCGCATTCCCGCAGCTTCGCATCCCGGCATCCGGCATCCCGGCATCCCCGCATGCCGCGGGCACCGCCGCGGTGGACCCTCCCGCGGCAGCGCGTTGCACCGATCGCGGCGCGGCGTGGCGCGGCGCGGCGTGCCGCGCCGACGGCCTGTTCGGCGTGATCCGAGGGTGATGACCGCCTGAACGCCCATGGCCTCCTCCGAGCACGAAGAGGCCCACACCCGGCTGTTACCACAGCTCGGCATGATGCTGCGCGCGCTGCTGGCCTCGGCAGTCGGCCACACGCTGATACTGCTGGCGATCGGCCTGTTCGTGGTCATCGCCGGAACCGCCTATGGGCAGGTGCTGCTGAACCGCTGGAACCGGCCCTTTTACGACGCCATCTCGCGTCGCGATTTTTACGCGTTCCTGTTCCAGCTCGGCGTGTTCTGCGCGATCGCCGGGAGCCTGCTGATCCTGAACGTGGTGCAGACCTGGATCCGGGAGATGCTCAAGCTGAAGCTGCGCGAGGGCATCGTGCGCGACCTGCTGTACGGCTGGATGCAGCCGCGCCGCGCACTCATGGTCGCCAATGCCGGCGTCATCGGCGTCAACCCCGACCAGCGCATGCACGCGGACACGATGCGTCTATGCGAGCTGTCCTCGGATCTGGGCAGCGGGCTGCTGCAATCCTCGATCCTGCTGGTGACCTTCGTGGGAGTGCTGTGGGTGCTGTCGCGCGGCTTCGTGATACACATCGGCGCGCGCGAATATCCGATCCCCGGCTACATGGTGTGGGCCGCGATCCTGTACGCCAGCTGTGGCTCGCTGCTGAGCTATCGCGTCGGCCGCACGCTCATTCCGCGCAATGCCGAGCGCTACGCGCGCGAGGCGGATCTGCGCTTCTCGCTGGTGCGGGTCAACGAGCACCTCGACGGCATCACGCTGGCGCATGGCGAGGCCGGCGAGCAGCGCCGCGTGGACCTGCACTTCGCCGATGTGCTCACGGCCATGCGGCGCATCGTGACCGGCCTGACCAATCTCACCTGGGTCAGCGCGGGCTTCGGGTGGGTAACCCTCGTCGCGCCGACCATCGTCGCCGCGCCGCTGTACTTCGACGGCACGCTCTCCTTCGGCGGGCTGATGATGGCGGCCGGCGCGTTCAGCCAGGCGCAGTCATCGCTCAGCTGGTTCGTCAACAACTTCAGCAGCATCGCCGACTGGCGCGCGAACCTGCTGCGCGTCGCGAACTTCCGCCGCGCGCTGCTCGAGGCGGAGGCGGTCGGTCCGGACGAGGCGCGCATCGAATACGCCGAGGGTCCGCCCGGCGAGCTGCGGCTCGAGAATCTCGCGGTCGCCTCCTCCGTCGACCACAACGTGCTGGATGCGGCGCACATCGCGGTGCACACGGGCGAGCGGCTGCTGATCCTCGCCGAGCCGGGTACGGGCAGGACGCGGCTGTTCCGAGCGCTCGCGGGCCTGTGGCCCTGGGGGAGCGGCCGCGTGACACGCCCCTCCGGCGAGCAGATCGCCTACCTGCCACGCGGCACACCCTATCTGCCGCGTGGCACGCTGCGCGAGGTGCTGGCCTATCCGGCAGCCGTGGAGCGCTTCGAGCCCGACGCGTACGCGCAGGCGCTCGAGCGCGTGGGGCTCGGCAGGCTGGTGCCGTTGCTCGATGAGACGGACCGCTGGGACCGCGAGCTGACGCAGGAGGAGCAGCTGGATCTGGCATTCGCGCGCATCGTGCTGCAGCGGCCAGCCTGGTTGATCGTCGACGATACGCTCGGCTCGCTCGACGCAAGCACCTTCGAGCGCGTGCTGGACATATTTGCCGGCGAGCTGCGACACACGGGCGTCATCCACATCGGCAGCGCAGCGGCGCGCGACCGGCTGTTCTCGCACGTGGTGCGCCTGGTGCGCCGGGCGCAGCCGATCGCGTTGCTGCTGCTGGTGGCGCTGGCCTGGCCGGTGCTGGCGCGGGCGGCCTCGGCGAACGTCTTCGCGCCCTTCAGCTCCCAGGTGTTTCAGTTCCGCGCCCCCAGCTCGCTCGACGCTGCCAGCACCACGGAGCTGATGCGGGACCTCGCGGTGCGCGTGCTGCCGGTGTACTCGGACCGCAACCACGAGCGCTACCTGACCAACCTGTCGGCGTTGCAGCTGGTCGCGGGCGATGACTCCGCCGCCTGGGCCACGCGCCAACAGCTGCGCCGCAGCCTGCACGGCGCGCCGGTGGCACAGCCGCTCGAGCAGTCCGTGGCCTACGATATCTACGCGCACACCGAGGCGCTGGCGGCCGCGCATACGCCGTTCGGACAGGCGTTCGCGCAATCGTTCAACGCCGCGATCCCGGCGCTCGACAACCTGACCGACTATGCGGTGACCTCGTGGCTCACGCGCTCGCTGGCAGACTTCCAGTATGCGCTGCAGACCGACATCGACCAGCTGCGCAGCCGGCGCACGATCTCCATGGACCAGGCGCTGCAGCTGGTATGGGCGTACCTGGCCTACCAGCTGCACCTGGCCACCGGCCCGCAGGCGGACCTGCTGATCGCCGCCGATGACCAGCGCCGCTACATCACCGACGATCAGGTGCAGATCAGGACCCCCGGCGGCGGACGCCTCTCGGCGATGCTCGTGCGGCCACGCGCAGCGCAGGGGCCGCTGCCGACGCTGCTGGAGTTCACCATCTACGTCTACCCCGACAACGACGCCACGGAGTGCGCGGCGCACGGCTACGTCGGCGTGGTCGCCTACAGCCGCGGCAAGCGCGACAGCCGCGGCAACGTCACGCCCTACGTGTACGACGGGCAGGATGCCCGTGCGGTCATCGACTGGATCGCGCGCCAGCCGTGGAGCGACGGTCGCGTCGGCATGTACGGCAGCGGCTACAGCGGCTTCACCGCCTGGGCGGCCGCCAAGCGCCCACCGAGCGCGCTGCGCGCGATCGCCACCGCCTCGCCGATCGCCCCGGGAATCGATGCGCCCGACCGCGGCAGCGTATTTCTCAGCTCCGCCTACCGCTGGGCGCGCTACGTGACCGGCACGCGGCTGCAGAACGACGTGCAGGACCAGAACGAGGCCTACTGGCTGGCCCTGAACCGCACCTGGTACCAGAGCGGCCGCCCGTTCGATCGGCTGCCGCGCATCGGCGGTGTGCCCGATCCCGCCTTCAGCTCCTGGCTGCGTCACCCGAGCTACGACCGCTTCTGGCAGGCGATGATCCCGTGGCGACGCGACTTCGCCCGTATTCACATACCGGTGCTGGCGCTGAGCGGCTACTACGACCTGGACGAGCCGGGCGCGCTGTATTACTTCCAGCAGCACCTGCGCTACGCGCCCGGCGCCGATCACACGCTGGTCGTCGGCCCTTACGACGACTCGGTCGCGATCGGCCTGCCCGATGCGCGGCTGCAGGGCTACGCGCTCGATCCGGCGGCGCGCGTCGACTGGCACGCGCTGCGTTACCAGTGGTTCGATTCGATCTTCAAGGGCACGGCGCGACCGGCGCTGCTGCAGGGCCGGGTCGATTACGAGGTGCTCGGCGCGAACCGCTGGCAGCAGGCCGACTCCATCGAGGCCATGACGGGGAGTACGTGGCGGCTGTTTCTCGACGCCAGCGCCTCGGACCAGCACGGCGCCCATCTGTGGGGGCCGCAGGCCACCCCGGGGCGCGCCTTCGTTCAGCAGAGCGTCGATTTCAGGCAGCGCAGCGACGCGGACTGGATCTCCCCCGCGGCCCTGCAGAGCGGCTCGGTGCCGACCCACTACAGCCTCGAGTTCGTCAGTCCGGTGCTGAGCCGGCCGCGGCAGCTGGCCGGACTGCTGTCCGGCGAGCTCGACTTCAGCGTCAATAAGCGGGATTTCGACTTCACGCTGGCCCTGTACGAGCGCACGCCGGCGGGAATGTATCTGAAGCTGTTCGACCCGCCCGAGGAGTTTCGCGCCAGCTACCTCGCCGATCGCAGCGAGCGCCGGCTGCTGCGCCCCGGGGTGCGCGAGCGGCTCGCCCTGCGCGGTCAGCACCTCATGAGCGTGGCGCTGCCGGCGGGCAGCCGCCTGGTGCTGGTGCTCAGCATCGTCAAACGGCCGGACCAGGAGATCAACTACGGGACCGCGGGCAATGTCGCCGCCGAGTCGATCGCCGACGCCCGCGTGCCGCTGCGCATCCGCTGGTACCCGACGAGCCACATCGACCTGCCGCTGCAGGCGACACAGCCGTCGCCGTCGGCAACCGCCCCGGCACATGCACATGCACCTGTACCTGTACCTGTACCTGCACGCGCACCTGCACCGCGACAGCGGCCGAAGTAGCCCATCCGCGTAGCTGCGCTGGCACTTCAGGCGAATACGTCTAACGTATTCGCCCGAAGTGCCAGCGCAGCTACCCGGGTGCCCGATATCGCACGCCGCGGACCCGGGCTCAACCGATGACGCGGGTGCACAGATTCAGCAGGGCGTTGGGCAGTAGCCCCAGCAGCAGCACCCCGGCGGCATTCAGCGACAGGATCAGGCGCATGCGTATCCGCGGCTCGGGCGCCGGCCGATCGCCGGCCGGCTCGAAATACATGTACCACACCACCCGCAGGTAGTAGAACGCCCCGACCACCGACGCCAGCACCAGGAAGGTCGCCACCCAGACGTGCGCCCGCCCCAGCAGCGCCTGGATGATCCACAGCTTGGCCCAGAAGCCGATGAACGGCGGTACCCCGGCCGTCGAAAACATCAGTGCGAGCATCAGCAGCGCGAGCAGCGGATCGCGCGCGGCAAGCCCTTTGAAATCGGCGATCTCGTCGTGCTCGTGGCCGCGACGCGCCAGCATGAGGATCATGCCGATCGCCCCCAGCGTGGTGAGCACGTAGGCGATCGTGTAGTACAGCGCCGCGCGATAGCCCGCGGTATCGCCGCTGGCGAAGCCCAGCAGCACGAAACCCGCGTTGGCGATGGCCGAGTACGCCAGCATGCGCTTGAGGTTGGTCTGCGCGATGGCGATGAGATTGCCGACCAGCAGCGACAGGATCGCGATCGCCATGAGCATCTGCGTCCACAGCGCCGGCAGCCCGGCGAGCCCGTGGGTCAGCAGGCGCATGCTCAGCGCGAAGGAGCCGAGCGTGGAAACCGTGGCGATGTACAGCGTCACGCTGGTGGGCGCGCCCTGATAGACGTCCGGCACCCACATGTGAAACGGCACCGCCCCGAACTTGAAGCCGATCGCCACCACCACGAAGGCCACGCCGATGATCAGGCCGCCGTCGGCGCCATGGCGCACCAGCTGCGCGAGCGCGTCCAGGTCGAGCGTGCCGGCCAGACCGTACAGCATCGACATCCCGTACAGCAGCACGCCCGAGGCGATCGCGCCGAGCACGAAGTACTTGATGGCCGCCTCCGCGGCGATGCCCGAGTCGCGGTCAAACGCCACCATCGCATACAGCGACAGCGACAGCAGCTCGATGCCGAGGTACACGGTCAGCAGGTTGTTGGCCGAGATCAGCACGAACACGCCCAGCAGCGCGGTGAGGCACAGCACGTAGTACTCGCCGCCGCGCATGCCGCGCTGCTCGAGGTAGTCCTGCGAGTAGAACACCACCGTGGCCATGGTCGCGAATGCGATCAGCTTCAGGAAGCTCGCCAGCGGGTCGGCGACGTAGAAGCCGTCGAACAGCACCTGGCGGTGTCCGGACATGGCGAACCAGCTGGTCACCAGCACCCCCGCCAGCAGCGCGATCATGGTCAGCGTCGGGGTGAGCGCGCGGCGCGCCGCGTCGGCGTACACGTCGAACAGCAGGATCGCGCAGGCCGCGCCCGCCAGCAGCATCTCCGGCAGCGCCGGCAGCACCGCGGAGCCGGCCGTGACGATCATCGCAGCGCCACCGCGGGGATCTTGCTGGCGACCACCTGGTGCACCAGGTGCTGCACCGAGGCGTCCATCATGTTCAGCAGCGGCGCGGGCCACACCCCGAGCAGCAGCACCGAGACCGCGAGCACCCCGAGCACCAGGAATTCGCGGCCATTGAGCTCGTGCATCTGCGCCACCTTGTCGTTGCCCACGGCTCCGAAGATCACCCGCTTCACGAGCCACAGGTTGTAGCCGGCGCCGAACACCAGGATGGTCGCCGCGAGCAGCGCGTACCAGAAGCTCGCGCGAAAGCTCGACAGGATCACCAGGAACTCCCCGACGAAGCCCGAGGTTCCCGGCAGTCCCGAGTTCGCCAGCGCGAACAGCACCATGAAGGCCGCGAACGCCGGCATGACGTTCACCACCCCGCCGTAGGCGGCGATGTCGCGCGTGTGCAGCCGGTCATACATCACGCCGATGCACAGGAACAGCGCCCCGGAGATCAGACCATGCGAGATCATCTGGAACTGCGCCCCGTCCATGCCGGCGGCCGCGCCGTCGAGCGTGCCGGTGGCCGCGAGGATCAGGAACACCAGGAACGCACCCAGCGTGACGAATCCCATGTGCGCGATCGAGGAGTACGCGATCAGCTTCTTCATGTCGGTCTGCACCAGGGCGACCAGCGCGATGTAGAGGATGGCGATCAGCGACAGCGCGAGAATCAGCCAGTCGAGCTCGCGGCTCGCGTCCGGGGTGATCGGCAGGCTGAAGCGCAGCAGCCCGTAGCCCCCCATCTTCAGCATGATCGCGGCCAGGATCACCGAGCCGCCGGTCGGCGCCTCCACGTGCGCGTCCGGCAGCCAGGTGTGCACCGGCCACATCGGCACCTTGACGGCGAACGCCACCAGGAACGCCAGGAAGATCCAGCGCTGCACCGACAGCGCCAGCGGCTGCTGCTGCATGGCGGCGATCGCGTAGCTGCCGGTCTTCTCGTACAGATAGATCAGCGCCACGAGCATCAGCACCGAGCCGAGGAAGGTGTACAGGAAGAACTTCAGCGTCGCGTACACGCGCCGCGGGCCGCCCCACACCCCGATGATGACGAACATCGGGATGAGCATCGCCTCCCAGAAGAAGTAGAACAGCAGCGCATCGAGCGAGGCGAACACGCCGATCATCAGCCCTTCCATGATGAGGAAGGCGGCGAAATACTGCGCCACGCGCCGCTCGATCACCGTCCAGCCGGCGATCACCACCGGCACGGTCATGAAGGCCGTCAGCAGCAGCAGCGGCAGGGAGATGCCGTCGACCCCCAGGTAGTACTGCGCGTGCAGCGCGGGAATCCAGGCGGCGCGCTCGATGAACTGGTAGTTGGCGGTGCCGTCGCGAAAGCCGGTGTACAGCGGCACGCAGGCCGCGAGCGTCGCGAGCGCACCGGCGAGCGCGATCCAGCGCGCCGCGCGCGGCCGTGCCTCGCCCAGCGCCAGCAGCAGCACGCCGGTGCCGATCGGCAGCCAGATCACGACCGACAACAACACGCTGCTGTGCATCTGCGCGCTTCCCTAACCGCCCATGGTGCGTTTGCGTGCCGCTGGCCTCACCGCTGGCGTCACGACGGACGGCTCAGGAACCAGCCGACCAGCGCCGCCAGACCGATGATCATCCAGAACGCGTACGAGTACAGAAATCCGCTCTGCAGCCGGCGCATCAGCCGCGCCAGCCGGCCGATCGTCTCGGCCGAGCCATTGACCGCCACGCCGTCGATCAGCAGCTGATCGCCCTCGCGCCACAGCAGCCAGCCGAGCCCGCGCGTCAGCGGCGCGAGCACGTGCTCGTTGCACCAGTCGAAATAGAACTTGTTGTCCAGAATGCGCGTCAGCAGGCCGAGCCGCGCGCGCAGCGCATCGCCCCACTGCGGCTGCCGCAGCACGAACACCCAGGCGGTCAGCACGCCGGCGGCCGCGATGTACAGGGGCGGCGAGCTGAACGCGGCGAGCGAAAAGCGCAGGCTGCCGCGCCACGCCCCGGCGAGCTCGGCGAGCACGTCCTGGCCGGGCAGCACGTGGATCGCGTCGGCGAAGAAGCCGCTGAACAGCAGCGGAGCGATCGTCAGCTGCCCGATCAGCAGCGAGGGAATCGCGAGCGCGACCAGCGGCCCCTTCATGTTCCAGCCGACGTCGTGGAAGTGCTCGCGCGCATGATGATCGAGGCGCTCTTCGCCGTGGAAGGTCAGAAACATCATCCGGAAGGTGTACAGCGCCGTCACGAACACCCCGAGCAGCACGCACCAGTAGGCGTAGGTCGCGCCCCATTGCCTCGAGGCGTGAATCACGTCGATCAGCACGTCCTTGGAATAGTACCCGGAGAAGAACGGCGTACCGATCAGGGCGAGGCTGCCGACCATCGCGGTCCAGTAGGTCACCGGCATGCGCTTGCGCAGGCCGCCCATCTTGCGCATGTCCTGCTCGTGGTGCATCGCGATGATCACCGCGCCGGCCGCCAGAAACAGCAGCGCCTTGAAGAACGCGTGCGTCATCAGGTGAAAGATCGCCGCGCCGTAGGCCGAGGCGCCCAGCGCCGCGGTCATGTAGCCGAGCTGCGAGAGCGTGGAATAGGCGATCACGCGCTTGATGTCGTTGTTGACGATGCCCAGCAGCCCCATGAAGAACGCCGTGGTCGCGCCGATGATCAGCACCACCGAGAGCGCGGTGGGTGAGCGCTCGAACAGCGGCGACATGCGCGCCACCATGAAGATACCCGCGGTCACCATGGTGGCCGCGTGAATCAGCGCCGAGATCGGCGTGGGGCCTTCCATCGAGTCCGGCAGCCACACGTGCAGCGGCATCTGCGCGGACTTGCCCATGGCACCCACGAACAGGCACACGCAGATGAAGGTGATCGCCGAGCCCGGGGCGCTCGACAGCACCGGTATGCTCCTGGCGGCCAGCGCCGGCGCCGCCGCAAACACCGTGTGGTAGTCGAGCGAGCCGGTGTAATACAGCACCGCGGCGATGCCCAGCAGGAAGCCGAAATCCCCGATGCGATTGACGATGAAGGCCTTGAGGCTCGCGAAGATGGCGCTCGGACGCGTGTACCAGAAGCCGATCAGCAGGTAGGAGACCAGGCCCACGGCCTCCCAGCCGAAGAACAGCTGCATGAAGTTGTTCGCCATCACCAGCATCAGCATCGAGAAGGTGAACAGCGCGATGTAGGCGAAGAAGCGCTGGTAGCCCGGATCATCCGCCATGTAGCCGACGGTGTAGACGTGCACGCACAGCGACACGAAGGTCACCACGACCATCATGAGGGCCGTGAGGTGATCGACCAGGAAGCCGACCTGGATGCGCAGCCCGCCGCTGACGCCCCAGACGTACACCGTGCCGTCGAAATCGGGCGCATGATCGACCAGCATGCGCCACAGCACCACGCAGGAGAGCGCCCAGGACAGCGCCACCGCGCCGATGGCGAGGCCGGCCGCGCCGGCGCGGCCGACGCGCCGCCCGGCGAGCCCGGCGAGGACCGCCGCGGCCAGCGGCAGCAGCGGAATGGGCAGCAGCAGCGCGAGGCTCACGGCGTCAGCCCTCCAGCCGGTTGAGCTGCTCGACGTCGATGGTATGGCGCTCGCGCGACAGCACCACCACGATCGCCAGGCCGATGGCCGCCTCGGCGGCCGCCACCGTCAGCACGAAGAACACGAACACCTGCCCGTCGAGCTGCCCGAGGTAGCGCGAGAACGCGATGAAGTTGAAGTTCGCCGCCAGCAGCAGCAGCTCGATGCACATCAGCAGCAGCAGCACGTTCTTGCGATTCAGGAAGATGCCCGCGACCGCCAGCGCGAACAGCGCCGCCGACAGCGTCAGCAGGTGCGCGAGCGTGATCACTTGCGCGGCTCCGCCGGCATCTTCACCAGGTGCACGCGCTCGCCGGCCCGCACCGCGACCTGCCGTGCCACGTCCTGCACCTTCAGTCCCTGCCGGTGGCGCAGGGTCAGGGCGATGGCCGCGACGATCGCCACCAGCAGCAGCATCGCGGCGATCTCGAACGGATAGAAGTAGCGCGTGTACAGCAGCGTGCCCAGCGCCGTGGTGTTGCTGTAGCTCGCCGGCAGCGGCGCGGCGGCGCGCGCCGTGTCCAGCCCGAAGCGCCGGCCGAACACCACGCCGACGATCTCCAGCACCACCACCGCGGCCACCAGCCAGCCGAGCCACGCGTAGCGCGTGAAGCCGGCGCGCAGCTGCTCGAGGTTCAGATCCAGCATCATCACCACGAACAGGAACAGCACCATGACCGCCCCGACGTACACCAGCACCAGCACCAGCGCCAGGAACTCCGCCTCCAGCAGCAGCCAGATCGCCGCCGAGGTCACGAAGCACAGCACCAGCCACAGGGCGCAGTAGACCGGATTGCGCGCGGTGATCACCCCGAGGGCCGCGCCGAGCAGCACGGCCGCAAAGCAATAGAACAGGATCAACGGCAGCACGCCGACCTCCCCTGCCCGCCGTCGCGGCGGCCCTCAGCGATAGCGCGCATCGGCGCTCTTGTCCGCGCTGATCATCGCTTCGTAGCGCTCGCCCACGGCGAGCAGCTTGTCCTTGGACATGATGTTTTCGCCGCGATGCTCCATGTGGTACTCGTGAATGCGGGTCTCGACGATCGCATCGACCGGACAGGCTTCCTCGCAGAACCCGCAGTAGATGCACTTGAACAGGTCGATGTCGTAGCGCGTGGTGCGGCGCGTGCCGTCGGCCGCCACGTCCGAATCGATGGTGATCGCCAGCGCGGGGCACACCGCCTCGCACAGCTTGCAGGCGATGCAGCGCTCCTCGCCGTTCGGATAGCGGCGCAGCGCGTGCAGCCCGCGGAAGCGCACCGACTGCGGCGTCTTCTCCTCCGGGTAGTACACCGTCACCTTGCGCCGGAACAGCGAGCGCAGCGTGACGGACATGCCCTGCAGCAGCTCGGTCAGCAGGAACGTCTTGATGGGATTGCGCACCGGCATGCTCGCTCAGGTCCTCCAGGGGCCGATGTGACCATAGGCCATGAGTCCCTCGGCCACGATCCACACCAGGGTCACCGGGATCAGCACCTTCCAGCCCAGACGCATGATCTGGTCGTAGCGGTAGCGCGGAAAGGTGGCGCGAAACCACAGAAACAGGCACAGCAGCACGAAGATCTTCAGCACCAGCCAGTAGGTGCCCGGCGCTCCGAGCCCGGAGTAGCCGATGCCCGGGTAGCCCTGCAGCGGGCTGAGCCAGCCGCCGAAGAAGAATACCGAGGTCAGGCCGGCGATCAGGATCATGTTGGCGTATTCGGCCAGGAAGAACAGCGCGAACGCCATGCCGGAGTACTCGACGTGGAACCCGGCGACGATCTCCGACTCGCCCTCGACCACGTCGAACGGGGCGCGATTGGTCTCGGCGACGCCGGAGATGAAGTACACCACCAGCAGCGGCAGCAGCCAGAACCAGTTCCAGGCGAGCGGCCCGCCCTGCTGGCGCTCGACGATGGTGCCCAGATCCAGGCTGCGCGAGACCATGAGCACCCCGACCAGCGCGAACCCCATGGCGATCTCGTAGGCGACCATCTGCGCCGCCGAGCGCATCGCGCCGAGAAAGGCGTACTTGGAATTGGAGGCCCAGCCCGCGAGGATCACGCCGTAGACGCCCATGGACGTCAGCGCCAGCACGTACAGCAGCCCCGCGTTGGCATTGGCGATGGCGTAGTGCGGCGCGATCGGCACCACCGCCCAGGCCGCGAAGGCCGGAATCAGCGCGATCGCCGGCGCGAGCGTGAACAGCAGCTTGTTGGCGCGCGCCGGCACCACGATCTCCTTGATCAGCAGCTTGATCACGTCGGCGAACGGCTGGCCCATGCCCGGCAGCATGCCGAACAGGCGCACGCGGTTGGGGCCGAGCCGCATCTGCATCCAGCCGATGAGCTTGCGCTCCCACAGCGTCAGGTAGGCCACCGAGAGAATCAGGATGATCATCAGCAGCACGGTGATGGCCGTGGAGTGCACCACCGCGGGCAGCTGCGCCCAGAATTGACCCACCGCGCTCACGAGCCGCTCCCGTAGCGCTGCGCCGGCGCGCGCCCCTCGCGCGTGCACTGCAGGGCGTCGGCGCGCCGCACGATCGGATCGATCGCGTACATGGGCAGATCGAGCACCGGCCCGACGGCCTGCGCGGGCGCCGCCGAGGCGGTCCGGGACGAGGCCTGGGCGGCTGGGGCCTGGACCGGGGTCCGGGCGCCCGCGCTCTGGGCGTCCGGCGCAGCGGCGCCCGAGGCCGCCGGCTTCACCCGCGCGGCCAGCTCCTGGCACACCTGCTCGCAGGACTGATAGTCGAAACCGGACAGGCCGAGCAGGGTCCCGAGCACGCGCAGGATCTTCCAGGCCGGACGCGCCGCGCCGAGCGGTCTTGCCGCCGCGGCGTAGCTCTGCCACCGGCCCTCGAGGTTCACGTAGGTGCCGGAGGTCTCGGCAAAGCTGCCGGCCGGCAGCAGCACCGTGGCCACGCGTCGCAGCTCCTCGCCGGCGTAGGGGGTCACCGCGACGAGATCGCGCGCGGCCGCGAGCGTCGCGAGTGCCTGGGGCAGAGCGGCGTCCGCCCAGGGCTCGGTGTGCAGCAGCAGGTAGCCGGGCAACGCGCTCTCGAGCATCTGGCGCGCGTGCTGCCCGCGGCGCTCGCGCGGCACCCCGCCGGCACCGCGATGCGGCAGCACGCCCGCGAGCCAGGCGCCGGCCGCGTTACCGCCCTCGGCCAGCTCACCGAAGCTGGCGCCGGTGGCGCGCGCCAGTGCGCGGGCCAGCTCACGTAGATCTGCGTACGCATCGCTGCGCAAGGCCAGCGCCCCCAGCCAGATGGCGCGCCGCTCGCCGCTCGCGAGCGCCGCGGCGATCGCGCGCTGCGGCTCGCCGACCTCGGCCGCGGCCACACGCGCCTCGAGCCGCGCCGACAGCGCGCCCGGGTCCGCGGGAGCGCGCTGGCGCGCGGCGGCGAGCAGTGCCGCGAGCTCGCCGAGCTGCGCGCCCGGGTCGGCCAGCAGGTACTCGGCCACCGGAAAGAAGTACTCGAAGCGCGCCGGGTTCAGAAAACACACGCGCGCTCCGCGCAGCGCCGCCTTGCGCACCCGATGCGCGAGGATGGGCACCTCGCGGCGCAGGTTCGCCCCCACGACCAGCAGCGCCTGCAGCTCATCGACGGCCGCGATCGGCATCCCCAGGCTCGGCATTTCCGCGCCCGGCGCATGCGTGCGCGGCGCGTCCGTGCCCGGTATCCCCGTGCCGCCGCCGTCGGCGTCGCCGCGAAAGTCGCGCTGGCGCAGCCGGTGATCCAGGTTCGCGCTGCCCACGCCCTGCGCCAGGCGCGCGGCCAGATACAGCTCCTCGAGCGTGCTCGAGGGATGCGCGAGCAGCCCGAGCTGCGCGCCGCTGCGCTCGAGCGCCTCGGCGGCCGCGGCCAGCGCCACATCCCACTCCACCTCGCGCCAGCTGCCGTCCGCGGCGCGCAGCGCCGGGGCGAGCAGCCGCTCCTCGTCGTAGATGCCCTCGTAACTGTAGCGGTCGCGATCGGCGATCCAGGTCTCGTTGATGTCCTCGCAGGGACGCGGCACCACGCGCATCAGCCGCCCGCGCAGCACGTGTCCGTAGAGCTGCGTGCCCACGCCGTCGTGCGGGGAGATCAGCGGGTGCTGGGTCATCTCCCAGCCGCGTCCGCGGTAGCGGAAGGGCTTGCTGTTGAGCGCCCCGACCGGACAGAGGTCGATGATGTTGCCCGACAGCTCGTGATCGACGCTGTGCTCGATGTAGGTGCCGATCTCCATGTGCTCGCCGCGGCCGGTGGCGCCGAGCTCCTGGATGCCGGCGATGTCCTGGCCGAAGCGCACGCAGCGGGTGCAGTGAATGCAGCGTGTCATGTCGGTGGACACGAGCGGCCCGAGGCTCTTGTCCTTGACCACGCGCTTTCTTTCGGCGAAGCGTGACACATCCCGACCGAAGCCCACCGCCAGGTCCTGCAGCTCGCACTCTCCACCCTGATCGCAGATCGGGCAGTCGAGCGGGTGATTGATCAGCAGAAACTCCATGGTGGCGCGCTGTGCGCCGGTGGCGCGCGCCGAGTAGGTGAAGATCTTCATGCCCTCGGCCACCGGGGTCGCGCAGGCCGGCAGCGGCTTGGGGGACTTCTCCACCTCGACCAGGCACATGCGGCAGTTGGCCGCGATCGGCAGCTTGTCGTGATAGCAGAAACGCGGGATGTACACGCCCTCGCGATCGGTCGCGCGGATGATGACCTCGCCCTTGCGCGCCTTCAGCGGCACGCCGTTCACCTCGATGTTGACCAGCTCCTCGCTCATGCCGGCGCCGCCTGCGGCTGTGCCTCGGCCGGCGCGTCGGGCCGTGACCCGACCATGCTGCGCCCGCCGTGCTCGACCATGTACTCGAACTCGTGCCGGAAGTGCTTCAGGAAGCTCTGCACCGGCCAGGCGGCCGCGTCGCCCAGGCCGCAGATGGTATGGCCCTCGATGCGATTGGCCACGTCCAGCAGCAGATTCAGGTCCTCGGAGCGCGCGCGGCCCTCGAGGATGCGGTTCAGGGTGCGGTTGAGCCAGCCGGTGCCCTCGCGGCACGGGGTGCACTGGCCGCAGGACTCGGACATGTAGAAGCGCGAGATGCGCTCGAGCGCGCGCACCATGCAGGTGGTCTCGTCCATGACGATCACCCCCGCCGAGCCGATGCCCGAGCCCACGGCCTTGACCGAGTCGTAGTCCATGTTGGTCTTGAGCATGATGTCCCCGGGCACTACCGGTACCGAGCAGCCGCCCGGGATCACCGCCTTCAGGCGCCGCCCGCGCCACACCCCGCCGGCCATCTCCAGCAGCGCCGCGAACGGCACGCCCAGCGGCAGCTCGTAGTTGCCCGGACGGTTGACGTGGCCGGAGACCGAGAAGATCGCCGTGCCGCCGGAATTCTTCGGGCCGAGCTCCGCGAACCACTGCGCCCCGCGGCGCAGGATGGTGGGAACCGAGGCGAAGCTCTGGGTGTTGTTGATCGTGGTGGGCATGCCGTACAGCCCGAAGGCCGCCGGAAACGGCGGCTTGAAGCGCGGCTTGCCGGTCTTGCCCTCGAGCGAATCGAGCAGCGCGGTCTCCTCTCCGCAGATATACGCGCCTGCGCCGATGAAGGTGTGCAGATCGAAATCGATGCCCGAGCCGCGGATGTTCCGACCCAGCAGGCCCGCGCCGTAGGCCTCCGTCAGCGCCGCCTCGAAACGCGGGATCGGCTCGCCCAGGAACTCGCCGCGGATGTAGTTGTAGCCCACGGTGGCGTTCATCGCATAGCCGCCGATCGCCAGCCCCTCGATCAGCGCATGCGGGTTGTAGCGCAGGATGTCGCGATCGTGACAGGTTCCGGGCTCGCTCTCGTCGGAATTGCACACGACGTACTTCTGCATCGTGGCGTTGCGCGGCATGAAGCTCCATTTCACGCCCACCGGGAAGGCGGCCCCGCCGCGCCCCCGCAGCCCCGAGGCCTTGACCGCGTCGATGATCTGCTCGCGCGGCGGCTTGTCGGTGAGGATGCGCTCCCACGCCTGGTAGCCGCCGATGCTGCGGTAGCTGGCCAGCGTCCAGGAGCCCGGCAGGTGCAGCGGCTCGAAGCAGGTCAGGTTCAGCTTGTCGTCCCACTGGCCCACGGCGGCTACTCCAGCGCGTCGAGCACCTGATCGACCTTCTCGGGGGTCAGGTGCTCGTGGTAGACGTGATCGACCATCATCATCGGCGCCCCGGCGCACGCCGCCAGGCACTCCTCCTCGCGCTTGAGGAAGATGCGCCCGTCGGGGGTGCTCTGCCCGGCGCGAATGCCGAGCTTTCTCTCCACGTAGGCTTCGATGTCCTCGGCGCCGCGCAGATAGCAGGAGATGTTCGTGCACACGCTCACGTGATGGCGGCCGCACGGCTGGGTCTCGAACATCGAGTAGAAGCTCGCGACCTCGTACACCTGGATCGGCGCCAGCGCCAGGTGGGCGGCCACCGCATCCATCAGCTCGACGCTGAGGTAGCCGCGGTTGTGCTCCTGCACCGCGCGCAGCGCCGCCAGCACCGCCGAGCGCTGTCGTCCGGCCGGAAACTTTGCGACCCAGTGGTCGATCTCGCGGCACAGCTCGGGGGCGAGCGTGGGCGACTGCCGCGGCTCGCTCGAGGAGGCGCTGTCCTGCGCCGCTTTCCCCGCGTCCTCCGACGCCGGGGCGCCAGGCCCAGCACTCATCAGCGGTCGACCTCCCCGAACACGATGTCCTGCGTACCGATCATCGCCACCACGTCGGCGAGCATGTGCCCGCGCACCATCTCGCCGAGCGATGCGAGGTGCGCGAAGCTCGGCGCGCGGCACTTGACCCGATAGGGCTTGTTGGCGCCGTCGGATACCAGGAAGACGCCGAACTCGCCCTTGGGCGCCTCGACCGCCGCATAGGTCTCGCCCTCGGGCACGCAGTAGCCTTCCGTGAAGAATTTGAAGTGATGTATCAGCGACTCCATCCTGTCCTTCATCTGCTCGCGGCTCGGCGGGCGCACCTTGCGCTCATCGACCATCACCGGACCGGGATTCGCCCGCAGCCAGTCCACGCACTGCCTGATGATCCGGTTGGACTGGCGCATCTCCGCGACGCGCACCAGGTAGCGATCGTAGCAGTCGCCGTTCACGCCCACCGGAATGTCGAAGTCCAGCTGCTCGTACACCTCGTAGGGCTGCTTCTTGCGCAGATCCCAGGCGACGCCCGAGCCGCGCAGCATCGGTCCGCTGAAGCCCAGCTGCAGGGCACGCTCGGCCGATACCACTCCGATGTTGACGGTGCGCTGCTTCCAGATGCGGTTGTCGGTCAGCAGCGTCTCGTACTCGTCGACACAACCCGGGAACTTGCGCGTGAAGGCGTCGATGAAGTCCAGCAGCGAGCCGGCGCGCGCCTGATTCAGGCGGTCGACCTGGTGCTGCGTGCGCAGGCGCGAGGGCTGATACTTCGGCATGACTTCCGGCAAATCGCGGTACACGCCGCCCGGCCGATAGTAGGTGGCGTGCATGCGCGTGCCCGAGACCGCCTCGTAGCAGTCCATGAGGTCCTCGCGCTCGCGGAAGCAGAACAGGAACACCGTCATCGCGCCGATATCCAGCCCGTGCGAGCCGAGGAACATCAGGTGATTGAGGATGCGGGTGATCTCGTCGAACATCACGCGGATGTACTGCGCGCGCGGCGGCGGGCTGATGCCCAGCAGCCGCTCGATCGCCAGCACGTACGCGTGCTCGTTGCACATCATCGACACGTAGTCGAGCCGGTCCATGTAGCCGATCGACTGGTTGAAGGGCTTGGACTCGGCCAGCTTCTCGGTCGCCCGGTGCAGCAGCCCGATGTGCGGGTCGGCCTTCTGGATCACCTCCCCGTCCATCTCCAGCACCAGGCGCAGCACCCCGTGCGCGGCCGGGTGCTGCGGGCCGAAATTGAGCGTCAGGTTCTGGATCTCAGGCATGGCCCGCCCCGTTAAGCTGACGCGCCGGCCGCTGGCGTCGGCGTGGGCGTGGGCGTCGGCGTGGGCGTGGGCGTGGCCGTCGGCGTCAGCGTCGGCGTCGGCGTCGGCGCGCTCGCGCCCGGGGCAGGGGCCGACGCGGCGCGCGCGTCGGGCGGCAGGTCCTGCAGCGCCGGGTTGTAGCGGTTGTCGTGACGGATCACGCGCGGCACCAGGGTGCGCGGCTCGATGCTCACCGGCTCGTACACCACGCGCTTGAGCTGCGGGTCGTAGCGCATCTCGACGTGGCCGATCAGCGGGAAGTCCTTGCGGAATGGATGGCCGATGAATCCGTAGTCGGTGAGGATGCGCCGCAGGTCCGGATGACCGCGGAACAGGATGCCGAACAGGTCGAAGGCCTCGCGCTCGAACCAGTCGGCGCTCGCCCAGATGCCGGTCAGCGAATCGACGACCGGGTCGTCGAGCTGCTCGCACCACACCCGCAGCCGCAGGCGCAGATTGTGGCGGATCGACAGCAGCTGATACACCACGGCGAAGCGCCCCCGCCCGGGGTGCGTGTGCGGCGCGGCGCTGTTGACGCCGCGACTGAAGCCGGTCGCCGTGGCCGACTCGGTGCGCCACTCGGCACGACCGTAATCCAGGTAATCCACGCCGGCCAGATCCATCAGCATCTCGAACGAGAGCTGCGGGTCGTCGCGCAGCGTGCGCGCCACCGCGCGCAGCTCCGCGGCCGGCACCTCCAGCGCCAGCTCCCCGGGCAGCGAGGCATACGGGCGCACGCGCTCGCCCAGCAGCGCCCCGATGCGCTCGGACAGCTGCTCGATTTGCGCGGGCACTGGCGTGCGATCCTCGGGCTGGGTGCTGCCGGCCGACCGCGAGCGCCTAGGCGCTGGCCGCCTCGTGGCGCGCGATCTTGCGCTGCAGTTGCAGCACCCCGTAGAGCAGCGCCTCGGCCGTGGGTGGACACCCGGGTACGTAGATATCCACCGGCACGATCCGGTCGCAGCCGCGCACCACGGAATAGGAGTAATGGTAGTAGCCGCCGCCGTTGGCACACGAGCCCATCGAGATCACCCAACGCGGCTCGGCCATCTGGTCGTAGACCTTGCGCAGCGCGGGAGCCATCTTGTTGACCAGCGTTCCGGCGACGATCATCACATCCGACTGGCGCGGGCTGGGGCGGAACACCACGCCGAAGCGGTCCAGATCGTAGCGCGAGGCGCCCGCGTGCATCATCTCGATCGCGCAGCAGGCGAGCCCGAACGTCATCGGCCACAGCGAGCCGGTGCGCGCCCAGTCCACCAGCTTGTCCACCTGCGTGGTCAGGAAGCCACGCTGCGCGAACCCCTGTGCCTCGGCGTCCGTCAGTCCCACTCGAGAGCCCCCTTTTTCCACTCGTAGGCGAAGCCGACGATCAGGATGAACAGGAACACCGCCATTGCCAGCAGGCCCGCGTCACCGATGCCGCGCAACGCCACGGCCCAGGGAAACAGGAACGCGATCTCCAGGTCGAAGATGATGAACAGAATCGCGACCAGGTAGTAGCGCACATCGAACTTCATGCGCGAGTCCGTGAACGCGTCGAAGCCGCACTCGTAGGCCGACAGCTTGTCCGGATCGCCGTGGTGGCGCGCGCCGAGCCTGCCCAGCACCGCCCCCAGCGACAGCAGCAGCGCGGCCAGCGCCGTTGCCAGCCCCAGGAAGATCAGGATCGGCAGGTAGTTGGACAGCATCGGCAAAACCATGCATCAAAAGGGGCGGACGGCCGCCGCGCAGCCGCTCCGCCCCGTGATTGATCTGCGTATTGTAGCAGGGGATACGAATCTTGTGGTGCCGACGGGGAGATTCGAACTCCCACACCTTGCGGCGCTAGCCCCTCAAGCTAGTGTGTCTACCAGTTCCACCACGTCGGCGCATGCCGCGATCAGCGTCCCGTGCCGCCGCCCCCCGCAGGTGCCGCGGGTGCCGCGGGTGCCGCGGCCGGCGGTACGGTCGGTGTCGTCGCTGCCCCCGCCGGCGGCGCTTTCGACGCGGGCGCGGCGGGCGCGGCGGGCGCGGGGGTCTGCGACAGCCGGTCGAGCAGGCTGCTGGAGGAGCTGCTGCTGCCGTGCGAGCTCATGTAGGCGAGCGACAGGCTGGTCAGCATGAACAGCGCCGCGAGGATCGCGGTGGTTCGCGACAGCGCGGTGGTCGCGCCGCGCGCGCCGAACACGGTGCCGGAGGCGCCCGAGCCGAAACCGGCGCCCGCCTCGGCGCCCTTACCACGCTGCAGCAGCACCAGCGCGATGATGGCCGCCGCGCAGAAGAAATTGATGATCAGCAGAAATGTGTGCAGCATGTCAAATCAGCGCCATTAACCGCGCGCCGCGGCCAGGATGGATAAGAATTCCTCGGCTTTCAGCGACGCGCCCCCGATCAGCCCGCCGTCGACGTCCTCCTGGGTGAACAGCTCGCGGGCATTGCCCGCCTTGACGCTGCCGCCATACAGGATCCGTAAGCCGGCGGCGATTTTAGCATCCCGCTCGGCCAGGCGTCCGCGAATGAATGCATGCACCTGCTGCGCCTGGGCCGGTGTGGCGGTGCGGCCCGTGCCGATCGCCCAGACCGGCTCGTAGGCGATGAGCGCGCGGGAGAATCCGCCGACCCCGCTCAGCGCCAGCACCGCCTCGAGCTGTCGCGCCAGCACCTGCTCGGTGCGGTCCGCCTCGCGCTCGGCCAGCTGCTCGCCCACGCACAGGATGGGCATGAGGCCGCGCGACTGCGCGGCCGCGAACTTGCGCGCCACCCAGACGTCGTCCTCGCCATACAGGCTGCGCCGCTCGGAGTGCCCGACGATGACGTATTCGCAGCCCACGTCGCGCAGCATCGCGGCGGAGATCTCCCCGGTGTACGCGCCCGTGGCCTCGGCGCACACGTCCTGCGCACCGAGCCTGACCGCCGCGTCGCGCAGCTGCCGCGCGACCTCCATGAGATACACGAAAGGAGGACAGAGCACACAGTCCACGTCCGGCGAGCTCGGCGCGCCCAGCACGGCCTCGACCAGCGGTGCGTTCTCGGCCCGCGAGCCGTGCATCTTCCAGTTGGCCGCCACGAGCTTGCGTCGCATGCATACTCCTCGGGTCGCGAAAGCGGCGTCGGCGTGACGCGAGCATACGCCAGACGCCTAGACGGGAGCGGCGCTTCTGACGACCTCGGCCAGCTCGTCGGCGCAGCCGCGCACCTCGTTCGCGTCGCGCCCCTCGACCATGACGCGGATGACCGCCTCGGTGCCCGAGGCGCGCAGCACGATGCGGCCCTCTCCGGCCAGCTGCTCCTCCAGACGCCGCACCGCCGCGCGGATCACCGGCACCGCGGCCGGATCGAAGCGCTGCGCGACCTGCACATTCAGCTGCGTCTGCGGCAGCCTCTCCATGCCGGCGGCGAGCTCGGCCAGCGTGCGGCCCGTGCGCACCATGATCGCCAGCACGCGCAGCGCCGTCACCAGGCCGTCTCCGGTGGTGGTGCGGTCCAGGCTCAGGATGTGCCCCGAGGTCTCCCCGCCGAGGATGCCACCGCATTCCAGCAGCCGCGCGAGCACGTGGCGGTCGCCGACCGGCACGCGCTCGAAGGGCACGCCCAGCCGCCGCAGCGCCAGCTCCAGCCCGAGGTTGCTCATCACGGTGCCCACCACCGGTCCGCGCAGACTGCCGGCCGCGTACGCATCGGCGGCGATCACGTACAGCAGCTGATCCCCGTCGACCAGCCGACCCAGGTGATCCACCATGACGACGCGGTCGCCGTCGCCGTCGAAGGCGATGCCGGCGTGCGCCCGCACCCCCGGCACCGTCAGCTGCAGCAGCTGCGGATGCGTCGAGCCGCAGGCATCGTTGATGTTGCGGCCGTTCGGCGAGCAGCCGATCGGCACGATCTCGGCGGCGAGGTCCGCCAGGATGCGCGGCGCGATCTTGTAGGCGGCGCCGTTGGCGCAGTCGAGCACCAGCTTCAGGCCGGCGAGGCTCGTGTCGGGGCCGAGCATGCCGGCACAGAACTGCTGGTACTGCAGCCAGGAGGTATCCAGCCGCCGCGCCCGGCCGAGCTCGCGCGAGGCGCGCGTCAGCGGCGGCGCGCCCAGGCATGCCTCGATGCGCTCCTCGATCTCCTCGGACAGCTTCATGCCCTGCGAATCGAAGAACTTGATGCCGTTGTCCTCGTAGGGATTGTGCGAGGCGCTGATCACGACCCCGAAGCGGCAGCCGAGCTGCCGCGTCATGTAGGCGATGGCCGGCGTCGGCAGCGGTCCGGTCAGCAGCACGTCCACCCCGCTCGCCACGAAGCCGGCCTCGAGCGCCGCCTCGAACATGTAGCCGGACAGACGTGTGTCCTTGCCGATGAGCACGGCCCCGCCCCCGCCCAGCACGCTGGCCGCCGCGCTCGCCAGCCGCAGCGCGAACTCCACCGTCATCGGCTCGCTGCCGACGCGTCCACGAATCCCATCGGTGCCGAAATATGCCCGCGCCACTCAGCCTCCATCCGCGCATGCGTCCGCCGCCGCGCACGGCGCCGCGGCGTCAGCCGCGAGCAGTCCCGCGATGCGCACGGCATCGACCGTGGCGGCCACGTCGTGCGCCCGCACGATACGTACGCCGCGCAGCACCGCGATGCTCGCCAGCGCCAGGCTGCCCGCCAGCCGCTCGTGCGGCGCACGCCCGGCCGCCGCGCCCGCCTGTGCGAGCAGCGTCGCCACCAGGGACTTGCGCGACACGCCCACCAGCAGCGGCGGGCCGATCTGCGCCAGCCGCGCGAGTCCCGCCAACAGCTGCAGATTGTGCCGCAGCAGCTTGCCGAAGCCGAATCCCGGATCGATGCACAGGCGCTCGGCGGCGATGCCCGCCTCCCGGCACGCCCGCACGCGCGCGCCGAGGAATTCGCCGACCTCCTGCAGCGCGTCGCGGTAGTGCGGCTCGAGCTGCATGCTCGCCGGGTCGCCCTGCATGTGCATCAGGCACAGCGCCATGCGGCCGTCAGCCAGCGCCTCGAGCGCACCCGGCCGCCGCGCGGCGCGCACGTCGTTGATCATCGCAGCGCCGCTCGCCTCGGCGCGCCGCATGAGCTCGGGGTTGGAGGTGTCCACGCACACGATGGCGCTCAGGCGGGCCGCGGCGCGTTCCACCACCGGCAGCACCCGCCGCAGCTCCTCCTCGGTGCTCACCGGGGCTGCGCCCGGCCGCGTGGACTCCCCGCCGATGTCGATGATGGCCGCGCCCTCGGCCGCCATCTGCTCGGCGCGCGCCAGCGCCAGATCGACCGTCGGATAGCGCCCGCCGTCCGAGAACGAGTCGGGCGTGACGTTCAGGATGCCCATCACCACCGGCCGCTCGAGCGAGAGCACCCGGCCGGCACAGTGCAGGACCGGGGGGACGGGCGGCTCGGATTGGGAGGTGTCTTTCGTCACGGCAGCTGCAGCGGGGCGGGGTGGTCGGCCAAGTCCTGAATATCGATCCGTCCGCATCTCACAGCGCTCAGGCAATCACGTGGGGTTTAAAGCCTCTTGGCAAATTACGTCAAACGTAATTTGCCAAGAGGCTTCAAACCCCATGTGTTTCAGTGCACGCTGCGAGCGTCCGGTTCAGGATCGACGGCAAGCCCTGCCGGCCCGTCCCGCCCCGCTGCAGCGTCCGTGATGCAAGGCACTGCGGCTCCGAGCCGTACCGTCCTGCCGGGCGCGCCGCGCTAGTGCTGCCCGGCCGGCCGGGCGATCGGCGCCTCCGCGGGAGCGGGCACCGGGGCGACCGGCGCGGGCTTGCCACCCGTGCCGCTGCTCGAGGCCGAGTCGTCCCAGCCATCCGGCGGCCGGGGTGTGCGGCCCTCCATGATGTCCTTGATCTGCTCATCGTTGATGGTCTCGTACTTGATGAGCGCCTCGGCCATCAGGTGCAGCTTGTCGAGATTGCTCTGCAGGATCTGGCGCGCCTGCTTGTAGTTGCTCTCGATCACGCGCCGCACCTCCTCGTCGATGGCGTGCGCGGTCTCGTCCGAAACCTGCTTGTGCTGCGTGACGCTGCGCCCGAGGAAGACCTCGCCCGACTCTTCGGAGTACGTCAGCGGGCCGAGCCGGTCGGACAATCCCCACTTGGTGACCATGTTGCGCGCCAGTTCCGTGGCACGCTCGATGTCGTTGGAAGCGCCGGTGGTGACGGCATCCACCCCGAAGATCAGCTCCTCGGCGATGCGGCCGCCGAACAGCGTCGCGATCGAGCTCTCCAGGCGTCGCCGGCTCATCGAGTAGCGGTCCTGCTCGGGCAGGAACTGCGTGACGCCGAGAGCGCGGCCCCGCGGGATGATGGTCACCTTGTAGACCGGATCGTGCTCGGGCACGCTCATGCCCACGAGCGCGTGGCCGGCCTCGTGATAGGCGGTCATGCGCTTCTCGGAGTCGGTCATGACCATCGAGCGCCGCTCGGCGCCCATCATGATCTTGTCCTTCGCGCGCTCGAACTGATCCATGCTGACCAGGCGCTGGTTGGCGCGCGCCGCGAACAGGGCGGCCTCGTTCACCAGATTCGCCAGGTCCGCGCCCGAGAAGCCGGGCGTACCGCGCGCGATCACCGCGGGCTTGACGTCGTCGGACAGCGGCACGCGCCGCATGTGCACGCGCAGGATCTGCTCGCGCCCGCGCACGTCGGGCAGCGGCACCACCACCTGTCGGTCGAAGCGGCCCGGACGCAGCAGCGCCGGGTCGAGCACGTCGGGCCGGTTGGTCGCGGCGATGACGATGATGCCCTCGTTGCCCTCGAAGCCATCCATCTCCACCAGCAGCTGGTTCAGCGTCTGCTCGCGCTCGTCGTGTCCGCCGCCCAGGCCCGCACCGCGATGCCGTCCGACCGCGTCGATCTCGTCGATGAAGATGATGCAGGGCGCGTGCTTCTTGGCCTGCTCGAACATGTCGCGCACGCGGCTCGCCCCCACGCCGACGAACATCTCGACGAAATCCGAGCCGGAGATGGTGAAGAACGGCACCTTGGCTTCCCCGGCGATCGCCCGCGCGAGCAGCGTCTTGCCGGTGCCCGGCGAGCCCACCATCAGCACGCCCTTGGGGATCTTGCCGCCGAGCTTCTGGAACTTGCCCGGATCCTTCAGGAAGTCGACGATCTCCCCGACCTCCTGCTTGGCCTCGTCCACGCCGGCCACGTCGGCGAAGGTCACGTTGACCTGGTCCTCGCCGAGCAGACGCGCGCGGCTCTTGCCGAAAGACATGGCGCCGCGTCCGCCCGCCGCGCCCTGCATCTGGCGCAGCAGATAGATGAATACAAACATCAACAGCAGCGCCGGCGCGAGCTGCAGGAACAGCTGTCCGAGGAAGTTGGGTTGCTTGGGCGCCTCACCCTGCACGCTGACGTTGGCCTTGAGCAGATCGCCGATCAGCGCGCTGTAATTGGTCTCGGGGTTATAGGTCTCGAACTGGGTCTTGTCCTTGAGCACGCCGCGGATGCTGTCGCCCTGGAGCACGACGCTGTCGATCTTGCCGCCGCGCAGGTCCGAGTAGAACTCGGAGTACGTGATCTCCTGACGCTGCGGACCGGAGGGCATGTAGCGGCTGAAGACCGCCAGCATGACCAGCACGATGACCACCCATAACAGGATGTTTTTGGTCAGATCGTTCAACTTCATTTCACCATCTTGCCGCGACGCCGTAGTAAAAATACGCGGACTGCCGATTGACGACGCTACACCATCCGCTTGCCGGAGGCCAGCAAGTACGTTTCGGGGCTGCGGGCGCGGGAGGCAGCGGGCTTCACGAAGCGCACACGCCGGAAGCGGTGCCGGGCGCTACCCACCAGCTGGTCGAAGCCGGCACCCTGTAGCACCTTGATCAGGGTGCTGCCGGCCGGTTTCAAGGTCTCCTCGGCCAGCTGCAGCGCCAGCTCCGCCAGCTCCATGACCCGCGGGGCGTCGATCGCGTCCACTCCGGACAGGTTGGGCGCCATATCCGACAGGACCAGGTCCACCGGGGACTCCCCGATGGCCTCGCGGAGCGCGGCAAGGACGGCCGGGTCGCGCAGATCGCCCTCGAGAAACCGCACCCCCGCCAGGGGCTGCATCGGCAGGATATCGCTGGCGATCACCCGCCCGGCCGCCCCGACGCGCCCGCGCGCGTACTGGCTCCAGGCGCCCGGCGCGGCGCCCAGGTCCACCACCGTCATCCCGGCCGCGAGCAGATGCTCGCGCGCATCGATCTGCTCGAGCTTGAACAGCGCCCGCGAGCGCGCACCCTCGGCGCGGGCACGGCGCACGAACGGGTCGGCGAAGTGCTCGCGCAGCCACCGGCCGCTGCTCTTGGAGCGGCGTGCTCCGCTGCGGGGGCCACCCCCTGGTCCGGCCACGGCACCTGGCCCTGCGCTACACGTAGCGCACCGAGACGATCTCGTAGCTGATGGTGCCGCCCGGGGCCGCGACGTCCACCACGTCTCCCTGCATGCGCCCGATCAGCGCTCGGGCGATCGGCGAGCTGATGGAGATGCGCCCGGCGCGGATGTCGGCCTCCTCCTCGCCCACGATCTGATAGCTGACGGCGGCGCCCGCCTCCTGGTCCGCAAGCTCCACCGTCACGCCGAACACCACCCTGCCGGTGGCCGGCAGCGTGGATACGTCGATGATCTCCGCTCCCGCCAGCCGCCGCTCGATCTCGTTGATGCGCCCCTCGATGAAGCCCTGCTGCTCGCGCGCCGCGTGGTACTCGGCGTTCTCCGACAGGTCGCCGTGGCTGCGCGCCTCCATGATCGCCCGGATGACGCGCGGCCGCTCCTCGCTGCGCAGGCGCTTGAGCTCGACGCGCAGCAGCTCCGCCCCGCGCAGGGTCATCGGTGAGCGCTTCACGTGCCGACCTCGCGCCGTATGCGCGTGTCGCCGCCGTGGGCATCCCGCGCGCCGCCGGCGGGGCCCGCGGCACCCGTGGAGCCTGCGCCGCCCGCGGAGCCTGCGCCGCCTGCGCCGTCCGTGTCGCCCGTGTCGCCCGCGGCGCCCGCGGTCTGCGCCTGCACCTCGCGATGCAGGTCCTGCAGACGGTTGACGTCCACCTCGTCGAGGTGATCGAGCGCCTCGCAGGTCGCCAGTGCCGCCGCCAGCGTCGTGTAGTAGGTGATATGGCGGTGCACGGCCTCGCGCCGGATGGAATTGGACTCGAGCGTCGCCTGCCTGCCCTCCGTGGTGTTGATGATCAGGTCGATCTCGTCGTTCTTGATCATGTCGACGATATGCGGACGACCCTCGCGCACCTTGTTGACGCGGCGGCACTCGATGCCGGCGGCCGCGAGCGCCGTCGCCGTGCCGCTGGTGGCCACGATGTTGAAGCCGTGGGCGATCAGGCGGCGCGCGAGCGGCACCGCCCCGAGCTTGTCCCGGTCGCGCACGCTGATCAGGCAGCAGCCGCGGCGCGGCAGCAGCACCCCGGAGGCGAGCTGCGACTTGGCATACGCCTCCCCGAAGGTGCGACCCGTGCCCATCACCTCGCCGGTGGATTTCATCTCCGGCCCGAGAATGGGATCGGCCTCGGGGAATTTCACGAATGGGAACACCGCCTCCTTCACCGAGTAGTAGCCCGGCACGCGCTCGGCGAGCGCCCCGAGCCCGGCGAGCTTGTGCCCGGTCATGACGCGTGCCGCGATCTTCGCCAGCGCGACGCCCGTGGCCTTGGAGACGAACGGCACCGTGCGCGAGGCGCGCGGGTTGACCTCCAGCACGTAGATCGTGCCCGCCTGGATGGCGAACTGCACGTTCATCAGACCGACCACGTTCAGGGCGCGCGCGAGCTTGCGCGTCTGCACGCGCAGCTCCTCCTGCAGCTCGCGCGACAGGCTGTTGGGCGGCAGCGAGCAGCTCGAGTCCCCCGAATGCACCCCGGCCTGCTCGACGTGCTCCATGATGCCGCCGATCAGCACGTCCTCGCCATCGCATACCGCGTCCACGTCGACCTCGATGGCCACGTCCAGGAAGCGGTCGAGCAGCACCGGGCTGTCGTTCGACACCTGCACCGCGTGACCCATGTAGGCGCGCAGGTCCTCCTCGGCGAACACGATCTCCATCGCGCGCCCGCCGAGCACGTACGAGGGGCGCACCACCAGCGGATAGCCCACCTCGCGCGCGAGCTGCACCGCCAGCTCCTCGGTGCGGGCGGTGGCGTTGGCCGGCTGGCGCAGACCCAGGCGCCGCACCAGCTGCTGGAAGCGCTCGCGATCCTCCGCGACGTCGATCGAGTCGGGTGAGGTGCCGATGATCGGCGCGCCCGCGGCCTCGAGCGCGCGTGACAGCTTCAGCGGCGTCTGGCCTCCGAACTGCACGATGACGCCCTCGGGACGCTCCTTGGCGATGATCTCGAGCACGTCCTCCAGGGTCAGCGGCTCGAAGTACAGGCGGTCCGAGATGTCGTAGTCGGTCGAGACGGTCTCGGGGTTGCAATTGACCATGATGGTCTCGAAGCCGGCCTCGCGCAGCGCCAGCGCCGCGTGCACGCAGCAGTAGTCGAACTCGATGCCCTGGCCGATGCGATTCGGCCCGCCGCCGAGGATGATGATCTTGCGCCTGCGGGTCGGCGCGGCCTCGCACTCCTCTTCATAGGTCGAATACAGGTACGCGGTGGAGGTGGCGAACTCGGCCGCGCAGGTGTCCACGCGCTTGTAGACCGGCGCGATGCCGAATTCGCGGCGCTTGCCGCGGATCGCCGCCTCGCTCGAGCGCGTCAGCGTCGCCAGCCGCCGATCCGAGAAGCCCTTGCGCTTCAGGGCGCGCAGCCGCTCGCGCCCGAGCGCCGCTTCGCCTTCGCGCCGCACGCGCGCCTCCTCGGCCACCAGGTCGGCGATCTGGGCGAGAAACCACGGGTCGAGCGCCGAGAGCTCCGCGACGCGCTGCACGTCCCAGCCGGCGCGAAACGCATCGGCCACGTACAGCAGGCGCGCCGGACCCGGCGAGCGCAGCTCGTAGCTGAGCTGACGGGCGGCCTCCTCGCCGATCGCGGCGGCAGCGGCAGCGGCCGCGGCAGCGGCCGGCGCGGCCGCGGCGTGAGCATGCCCCGCCGCCGCGGCCGGGGCCGTGCCGGGCGGCGGCGGCGGCAGCACCGGATCCAGGCCATCCAGCCCGGTCTCCAGCCCGCGCAGCGCCTTCTGCAGCGACTCCTGGAACGTGCGGCCGATCGCCATCACCTCGCCGACCGACTTCATCTGCGTGGTCAGCCGATCGTTGGCGGCGGGGAACTTCTCGAAAGTGAAGCGCGGCAGCTTGGTGACGACGTAATCGATCGTCGGCTCGAACGAGGCGGGCGTCGCCCCGCCGGTGATCTCATTCTTCAGCTCATCGAGCGTGTAGCCGACGGCGAGCTTGGCGGCCACCTTGGCGATCGGAAACCCGGTGGCCTTGGAGGCGAGCGCCGAGGAGCGTGATACGCGCGGATTCATCTCGATCACCAGCATGCGCCCATCGGTGGGATTGAGCGCGAACTGCACGTTCGAGCCGCCGCACTCCACGCCGATCTTGCGCAGCACCGCGATCGAGGCGTCGCGCATGCGCTGGTACTCCTTGTCGGTCAGCGTCTGCGCCGGCGCCACCGTGATGGAATCGCCGGTGTGCACGCCCATCGGGTCCACGTTCTCGATCGAGCAGATGATGATGCAGTTGTCGTTGCGGTCGCGCACCACCTCCATCTCGAATTCCTTCCAGCCGATCACCGCCTCCTCGATCAGCAGCTCGCGCGTCGGGGAGGCATCCAGCCCCCGCTGCACGATCGCCTCGAACTCCTCGCGGTTGTAGGCGATGCCCCCGCCGCTGCCGCCGAGCGTGAAGGAGGGCCGGATGACGATCGGAAAGCCGATGCCGCTCTGCACCGCCAGCGCCTCCTCCAGCGAGCGCGCCAGCTGCGAGTGCGGCACTTCCAGCCCGATCTCGCGCATGGCGTTGCGAAAGCGTTCGCGATCCTCGGCCATGTCGATGGCCTCGCGCGAGGCGGCGATCAGCTCCACCCCGTACTGCTTGAGCACCCCTTCGCGCACCAGGTCGAGCGCGGTGTTCAGGCCGGTCTGTCCGCCCATCGTGGGCAGCAGCGCATCGGGCCGCTCGCGCTCGATGATGCGCGCCACCGTGCGCCAGTTGACCGGCTCGATGTAGACGGCATCGGCCGTTTCCGGGTCGGTCATGATGGTGGCCGGATTGGAGTTCACCAGCACGACCCGGTAGCCTTCCTCGCGCAGCGCCTTGCACGCCTGCGCCCCCGAATAGTCGAACTCGCACGCCTGGCCGATCACGATCGGTCCGGCGCCGATGATCAGGATGCTCGACAGATCGGTCCGCTTGGGCATGCGCTGGGCGTCTCCCCTCCGGGCGGCTCGGCTCAGCGGCTCGCGGCGAGCCCGCGCAGCTGGCTCTGCAGCCGACGCACCATCGCCTGGATGAAGCGCTGGAACAGCGGCGCCAGGTCGTGCGGTCCCGGGCTCGCCTCGGGGTGCCCCTGAAAGCCGAAGGCCGCATGATCGGTGCGCGCCAGACCCTGCAGGCTGCCGTCGAACAGCGAGCGGTGAGTCGGCACCACGTTGGAGGGCAGCGTCGCCTCATCCACGGCGAAGCCATGGTTCTGGCTGGTGATGATCACCCGCCCGGTGGCGAGATCCTGCACCGGATGGTTCGCGCCGTGGTGTCCGAATTTCATCTTGACCGTCCTGGCGCCGCTGGCCAGCCCCAGCAGCTGGTGGCCGAGGCATACGCCGAGGATCGGCACCTCGTTGGCCAGCAGCTCGCGGACCGCCTCGATCGCGTATCCGCACGGCTCCGGATCGCCCGGCCCGTTGGATAGCAGTACGCCGTCGGGCTTGAGCGCGAGCACCTGGCGCGCCTCGGTCGTCGCCGGCAACACCGTGAGCCGGCAACCCTGGTCGGCCAGCAGCCGCAGAATGTTGCGCTTCACACCGAAGTCGTAGGCTACCACGTGCAGCCGCTGGTTGGCGCGCAGCACCGGCGCCTGACCGATGCTGCCCTCGTTCCACTGATAGGGCTCGCTGGTACTGACCAGCTTGGCGAGGTCCATGCCCTTCAGGCCCGGGAAGGCGCGCGCCAGCTGCACGGCCGCCGTCTCATCGATGCGATCGCCCGTCATGATGCAGCCGGATTGCGCGCCCTTCTCGCGCAGCAGCCGCGTGAGCCGCCGCGTATCGATGCCAGCGATCGCCACGATCTGTCCACGGCGCAGAAACTCGCCCAGATCGCAGGCGGCGCGCCAGCTGCTGCGGATCATCGACAGGTCGCGGATCACGAGCCCCGAGGCGTACAGGCGCGCGGACTCCATATCCTCGCCCGTGGTCCCGGTGTTGCCGATGTGTGGATACGTCAGCGTGACGATCTGCCGCGCGTAGGACGGGTCGGTCAGGATCTCCTGATACCCGGTGATCGCCGTGTTGAACACCACCTCCCCGGTGGTATTGCCGGCGGCTCCAATGGACTGGCCTCTGAAGATGGAACCATCGCCAAGCGCCAGCACCGCCGGAACCGTCACCGCATCCTTCTCCTCGGTGAGTTTATTGAATTTGCGATGCGTACATGCACAAAGCGGGAGGAGTTCTTTTGGAACATCCTCCCGCCTTGTGCGGACTAACCCGATACTCGGATTACGGGCAAAGTTTAAAGACCCCCACCGCCCCTGTCCATGTGAATATCGGGTGCGGACGCAGGAAAATGGCCCGCTCGCCGTGCCTGCGACGCACGGTCGCGATCGGATGCTGCAACACAATATCCGCGCCGCGCATGCGCACCGCGCACCCCCGGCAAATCGAACGTAACCTATTGTTTAAATGGACAGGACATCTTCCATGGCGTATCGCCCTGGGGGCTGCCGCACCAGCCACCGACCCGCCTGCAGGGCTCCCCGGGCAAAGATCGCGCGGTCGGTCGCCCGGTGGGCGAGAATCAGGGTCTCCCCGGGGCCCAGAAAGCGGACCTCGTGCTCGCCCACGACGTCGCCGCCTCGCACCGCCGCAAAGCCGATCTCACCCGGGGTGCGCGGCCCCGCGGCCCCGTGCCGTCCCATGCGGGCATGCTCCTCGAGGCGCACGGCGCGCGCGGCGGCCACCGCCCGTCCGAGCGCCAGCGCGGTGCCCGAAGGCGCATCGACCTTGCGGCTGTGATGCACGTCCAGGATCTCGACCTCGAAGCCGGGGGGTAGCGCCGCGGCCGCGCGGCGCACCAGCTCCAGCAGCACGCTCACCCCCAGGCTGGTGTTGGCCGCGACCAGCAGCGCGATGCGCTGCGCGGCGCTCTGCAGCGCCGCTTCGATCTCGCCCGGCACCCCCGTGGTGCCGATCAGCAGCGGCACACCCGCGGCCGTGCAGGCGGCCAGGTGCGCCGCCACCGCCGCCCCCGCGGAAAAATCGATCACCAGATCCGTCTGCGGCAGCAGCGGCGCGAGCGCCGCGCTCAGCGGCACACCGCACTCGCTCGCGCCGGCGTGCCGGCCGGCATCCTGGCCGAGCGCGGCACTGCGCTCGGACACCACCGCGCCCACGAGCCGATACGCCGGCATCGCCTCGAGCAGCCGCAGAATCTGTGCGCCCATGTGGCCGCTCGCCCCGGTGAGCGTCAGGCGGATGCTTTCGCCGCGCTGCGCGCCGCTGGGCGGCGGCCCGCTCGGCGCCACCCCGCCGCCCTGCGTTGCGCCCGGCGGCGGCGTCGCGCTCACGAAGAGCTGCCCGAAAAGAAGCGCTTCACGCCTTCGAAGAAGCTTTTCTGCCGCGGCGAGTGCTTGTGTCCGTCACCGCGCAGCGACTCGTCCAGCTCCCGCAGCAGCTCGCGCTGCTCGTGTGACAGATTCACCGGGGTCTCCACGACCACCCGGCAGAACAGGTCCCCCCTGCCGTTGCCGCGCACGGACTTCACGCCCTTGTCACGCAACCGGAACACACGGCCGGATTGCGTCTCCACCGGAATCTTCAGCACCACCTGGCCATCGAGGGTGGGCACCTCGACGCTGCCGCCGAGCGCCGCGGTGGTGATGCTGACCGGCACCTCGCACGACAGGTTCATGCCGTCGCGCTCGAAGATGGGGTGCTCGCGCACCTGCATCTCCACGTACAGATCGCCGGGAGGCCCGCCGTTGCGGCCGGCCTCGCCCTCGCCGGCCAGGCGCACCCGATCGCCGGTGTCGACGCCCGGCGGAATCTTCACCGACAGCTTCTTCGCGCGGCGCACGCGGCCCTGGCCGAGGCACTGATCGCAGGGATTGCGCACGATGCGCCCGACGCCGCGGCAGTGCGGGCAGGTCTGCTGCAGCGTGAAGAAGCCCTGCGAGACGCGCACCTGCCCGCTGCCCCCGCAGGTGTCGCAGGTCACCGGGTTGCTGCCGCGCGCCGCCCCGCTGCCGTGGCACACCTCGCACTCCACGAGCTTGTTGACGTCGATCTCCACCGTGCGACCGAAGACCGCCTCGGCGAGGTCCAGGCCGATCTCGTAGCGCAGATCCGCGCCGCGATACACTTGCGAGGCGCCGCCACGGCGCGCCGCGCCGAAGATGTCGCCGAAGACGTCACCGAAGATGTCGCTGAAGGCCTCGGCGCCGTGAAACGGCCCGGCGCCGGCCGCCGAGGCGTTGCGGCTCGCCTCCACGCCCTGGTGCCCGTACTGGTCGTAGACCGCGCGCTTGCTGCCGTCCGAGAGCACCTCGTAGGCCTCCTTGGCTTCCTTGAAGTGCTCCTCGGCCTCGTGATCGCCCGGGTTGCGGTCCGGGTGATACTTCATCGCCAGGCGGCGGTAGGCCTTTTTGATCTCCGCGTCGCTCGCGTTGCGGGGCAGGTCGAGGACCTTGTAGTAATCGCGCTTGGCCATGGGTGAGTGCGTTACCTGTCTGCGATGAGCCCGGGTGCCGTCGTCCGATGTGTGCGCTTCACTCGCTTGCCGTGCACGCGCGCGGGCCACGCGGCACTGCTGCCTCGCGGCCCGATCGTCTCGTGGGCGCCGCACGGCGCCGTTGTGGCGCTCACGAGGCGCGTCGGCCCTTGTCCCGAACCTCCTCGAACTCCGCGTCGACGACGTTCTCCTCCGGCTTGGAGGCCGACTCGGCACCGCCCGCCGCGCCGGCACCCGGGCCCGCGCCGCCGGCGCCCGGGCCTGCGCCGCCGGCGCCACCCGCCGCATCGCCTCCCGCCGCCGCATAGGCCCGCTGCGCGATGCTCGCGGAGGCCTGTCCCAGCGCTTCGGTCTTCTTGGCGATCAGCTCCTTGTCGTCGGACTTCAGCGCGCTCTTCAGGTCGCTGAGCGCGCTTTCGGCCTTGGCGCGCTCCTCGGCGCTGACCTTCTCGCCCAGATCCTTCAGCGCCTTCTCGACCGCATGCACCATGGCGTCGGCGCGGTTGCGCGTATCGACGAGCTCGCGGAACTTGCGATCCTCGGCGGCATGCGCCTCGGCGTCCTTGACCATGCGCTTGATCTCGTCCTCGGCGAGTCCGCTGGAGGCGCGGATCACGATGCGCTGCTCCTTGCCGGTGGCCTTGTCCTTGGCCGACACGTTCAGGATGCCGTTGGCATCGATGTCGAAGGTCACCTCGACCTGCGGCATGCCCCGCGGGGCCGGCGGAATATCCGTCAGATCGAACTTGCCGAGTGACTTGTTGTCCGTGGCGCGCTCACGCTCGCCCTGCAGCACGTGGATCGTCACCGCCGTCTGATTGTCGTCCGCCGTGGAGAACACGTTGGCCGCCTTGGTCGGGATGGTCGTGTTCTTCTCGATCAGCTTGGTCATGATGCCGCCGAGGGTCTCGATGCCCAGCGACAGCGGCGTCACATCCAGCAGCAGTACATCCTTGACCTCTCCGGCCAGCACACCGGCCTGGATCGCCGCGCCGACCGCGACCGCCTCGTCGGGGTTCACGTCCTTGCGCGGCTCCTTGCCGAAGAAATCCTTCACGTATTTCTGCGCCAGGGGCATGCGCGTCTGGCCACCCACCAGGATCACCTCGGCGATGTCCGCGGGCTGAAGTCCGGCATCCTTGAGGGCGACCCGGCAGGGACCGATGGTTTTCTGCAGCAGATCCTCGACCAGCGACTCGAGCTTGGCGCGCGTGAGCTTCACGTTCAGGTGCTTCGGCCCGGACGCATCCGCCGTGATGTACGGCAGGTTGACATCGGTCTGCTGACTCGAGGACAGCTCGATCTTGGCCTTCTCGGCGGCCTCCTTCAGCCGCTGCATGGCGAGCGGATCACGCCGCACGTCGACACCGGAGGACTTCTGGAATTCGTCAGCCAGGAAGTTGATGACGCGCAGATCGAAGTCCTCGCCGCCGAGGAAGGTATCGCCGTTGGTCGAGAGCACCTCGAACTGGCGCTCGCCATCGACCTCGGCGATCTCGATGATGGAGATATCGAAGGTGCCGCCGCCCAGGTCGTACACCGCGATCTTGCGGTCTCCGCCCTGCTTGTCCAGCCCATAGGCCAGCGCCGCGGCGGTCGGCTCGTTGATGATGCGCTTGACGGTGAGCCCCGCGATGCGCCCGGCGTCCTTGGTCGCCTGGCGCTGCGAGTCGTTGAAGTAGGCCGGCACCGTGATGACCGCCTCGGTCACCGTCTCGCCCAGATAGTCCTCGGCGGTCTTCTTCATCTTCATGAGCACGCGCGCGGAGATCTCCGGCGGCGCCATCTTCTTGTCGTGCACCTGCACCCAGGCGTCGCCGTTGTCGGCCTTGACGATCGGGTAGGGCACCATCTTGATGTCCTTCTGCACCACGTCATCGGCGAACTTGCGGCCGATCAGGCGCTTGACCGCGAACAGCGTGTTCTGCGGGTTGGTGACCGCCTGGCGCTTGGCCGACTGGCCCACCAGCACCTCATCGTCCTTGGTAAACGCCACGATCGATGGGGTCGTGCGATCGCCTTCGCTGTTCTCGATGACCCGTGGCTTGCCCCCTTCCATGATGGCCACGCACGAGTTGGTCGTGCCCAGGTCGATGCCGATTACCTTGCTCATGAGTCGTTACTCCGAATGTCGTTCCGAATGTCGCTCCGCATCCCCGTTCCCATGCCCCAGATTTGGGCTGGTCAGCGTCGTTTCAAGTCTCCGCCGCCCGCGCCACGATCACCCGCGCCGGCCGCAGCAACCGGCCGTTGAGCTCGTAGCCGGGCTGCACCACCTGCAGCACCGAGTTGGGCGCGGCATCGGCCGCCTCCTGCATCAGCACCGCCTCGTGCTGATTCGGGTCGAAGCGCTGACCGACCGGGTCGATCTGCCGGATCGAGAACCTGCCGAAGGCGCGGTCCAGGAGCTTCAGCGTCGCCTCCTGCCCCGACAGCAGCGTCGCCACATCCGGGCTCGCCCCGCCCGCGGCGCTGTGGACCGCCAGCTCCAGGCTGTCGCGCACCGCGAGCAGCTCGCCGGCGAAGCTCTCCACCGCGTAGCGGTGCGCCTGCTCGATGTCGCGCTGCGCGCGCTTGCGCACGTTGTCGATCTCGGCCGCGGCCCGCAGGTACAGCTCGCGCTGCGCGCGGGCGCTCTCCTCGGCCACGGCCAGCTCCTTGCGCAGCGCCTCGATCTCGGCGGCATGCTCCGCCGCCTCCGCCCCGGTACCCGGCGCCGCCTGCGGGCCGCCCGGCGGATCGGCCGCGCCGGCAGCCGCCGCCAGCTCGTGCCGGCCAGCGCCGCCAGCGCCAGTTGCGCCGCCCGCACCCGCGCCGCCACCGGCGCCGGCCGCATCCCTCGAGTCTGCGCTCACGCCTGCGCTGGACCACTCCCCGCTGCGCCGGGATCCAGGCTCATGCGACCTTCGCTCACGGGATTCAGAACTCACAATGGGTGTCTCCGTGTGCTTTGGCTAAAATTCTATTCCCTGCAGGACGTTACATAACATATATAACGTAACCTCCCCTCTCGACCGGGCATCCCGCTGCGTTACATGGCTCCTCAGCGGCGGGAATTCAAGGCTGCGCCGAGGACTTTCGCGGTGAGCTCGACGATGGGGATGACCCGTTCGTAGGCCATGCGAGTCGGCCCGATGACCCCCAGTACCCCGATGACCCCCTTATCCGAGCTGTACGGGGCCATGACCATGCTGTAGTCGTCGAGCACCTGGTAACCGGATTCCTGCCCGATGAAGATCTGTACGCCCTCGGCCCTGAGGCTCTGGTCGAGCAGGTGCAGCATGTCGCGCTTCTCGTTGAAGGCCTCGAACAGGCGGCGCAGTTTCTCGACGCTCGCGAGCTCGGGGAAGCCCATGAGATTGGTCTCCCCGGCGATCACGTAATCGATGTCCTCGGGGCGGCCGCTCTGGTCGAAGAAACGCTGCGCCATGTCGATCGCGCTGAGCATCACCTGGTTGAGATTCTCGCGCGTCTCCTGCAGCTGGCGCAGCAGCTCCTGCCGAACCTGAGCCAGGGCCAGGCCGTGACAGTGCTCGTTGAGGAAGCTGGCCGCGCGCCGCAGCTCCTCCGCCCCGTAACGGCGTCCGAGCTGGATGATGCGGTTCTGCACCTCGCGGTCGTCCAGTACCAGCACCACCAGTACCCGGTTTTCCGACAGCGGCAGGAATTCGATGTGCGTCAGGACCGAGACCTGCGCGGGCGGCAGCGTCACCACCCCGGCCAGATGCGTGATGTTGGACAGCAGCTGCGAGGCGCTGGCCGCCAGACTCTTGCCGCTGTCGGCCGGCAGATCCAGCTGCCGGCGGATCTCCTCGAGGCTCGCATCGTCCGTGGGCAGGTGCGCCCGCAGCAGCGAGTCGACGAAGAAGCGATACGCCTTGTCCGTCGGCACGCGGCCCGCCGAAGTGTGCGGGGAGGTCACGAAGCCCAGCTCCTCCAGGTCCGCCATGACGTTGCGCACCGTGGCGGAGCTGAGCACCAGGCCGGACTCGCGCGACAGCGAGCGCGAGCCCACCGGCTGGCCGTCGCGGATATAGCTTTGCACCAGCACCCGCAGCAGCCGCTGCGCGCGCTCGTTCAAGGCATCTTCCTTGCTCTCCTGGGACATCTTCCTTCCGCGCCTTTCCGCGCCCTTCCGCGCCCTTCCGCGCCGGTTCGCCCTCGCCACGCGCGTTCACATCGACACGTGCGTCACACGCCGCTCGCCTGCCGGGGCGCATCGCCTGCGGGGGCGCTAACATTGAGCTAACCAGCCGCATCCACCCTCGTCAAGTACGAGGGCCGGGGTATGCTCTCAATATGGCAACTCATCGGCGTTGGTCGGGCGCTCCCGGCCATGCTACAAGGTGACCCGCGGCGCGCCCCGGGTCTCCCGACGATGTTTCGATGAACCAGACAATCCGTACCTGCGCCCTGGTCGGCAAATTTCAAGATGCGCGCGTGTTCGAATGCGCGCAGCCGCTGGTCGCGGCGCTGACCGAGCGGCACCTCACGGTGCTCGCCCTGGCGGATGCATCCGCCTCCCTGCCCGCGGCCGTCGAGCTCACGAGCGCCGCGGAGCTGGTCGAGCGCTCCGATCTGATCATCGCCATCGGCGGCGATGGCACGCTGCTCTATGCGGCGGGGCTGCTGGCCGAGCACTCGGGCG
>DATJSD010000120.1:0-31979 GCA_035504335.1 Steroidobacteraceae bacterium
GCCGGCCGCGCCGTTCCTGCCGACCACGCGCGAGGAGATGCAGGCGCTCGGCTGGAGCGAGTGCGACGCCATCATCGTCAGCGGGGATGCCTATGTGGACCATCCGAGCTTCGGCATGGCGATCATCGGGCGTGTGCTGGAAGCGCAGGGTCTGCGCGTGGGGATCATCGCGCAACCGGACTGGCACAGTGCCGCGCCCTTCCGGGCCCTGGGCCGCCCGCGGCTGTTCTTCGGCATCACCGCCGGCAACATGGATTCCATGGTCAACCGCTACACGGCGGATCGCCGCGTGCGCAGCGACGATGCCTACACGCCGGATGGCCTCGCCGGCCGTCGACCCGACCGGGCCGTGATCGTCTATGCGCAGCGCGCGCGCGAGGCCTATCCCGAGGTGCCCATCGTCATCGGCGGTATCGAGGCCTCGCTGCGCCGCATCGCTCACTTCGACTACTGGTCCGAGAAGGTGCGCCGCTCCGTGCTGCTGGACGCGCGCGCGGACCTGCTCGTTTACGGTAATGGCGAGCGCGCCATCTGCCAGATCGCCGCGCGCCTCGCCTCCGGGGAGCGCATCCACAGCGTCCGCGATGTGCGCGGCACCGCCTTCATCGGCCGCCCCGCGGGGGAGTGGATCGAGATCGACTCGACACACCTGGATGCACCGGGTCCGCCGGCGCCGCCGATTGACCCCTATGCGATGACTCCGCCTGCCATGGCCCCGGCGCCGGTGCGCGAGCAGGTGGTGCGCTTCACGCGCCGCGTCCCCAACGCCGACCGCGAGCGCAGTGTCATCCGCATGCCCTCGCACGAGCAGGTCGCCGCGGACGCGGTGCTGTACGCCCACGCCTCGCGCATCCTGCACCTCGAATCCAACCCGGGAAATGCCCGCGCCCTGGTGCAGCGGCACGCCGATCGGGAAGTCTGGCTGAACCCACCACCCCTGCCGCTGACGACCGCGGAGCTGGACTGGATCTACGAGCTGCCCTATCAGCGCCGACCGCATCCCGCGTACGCAGGCAGGAACATTCCAGCTTACAAGATGATCCGCTTCTCGGTCGCGATCCAGCGCGGCTGCTTCGGCGGGTGCACCTTCTGCTCGATCACCGAGCACGAGGGCCGCATCATCCAGAGCCGCTCGGAGGCCTCGGTGCTGCGCGAGATCGGCGCGGTGCGCGATCAGGTGCCGGGCTTCACCGGGGTGATCTCCGACCTCGGCGGTCCGACGGCGAACATGTATCGTCTCGCCTGCAGGAGCCGCGAGATCGAGAGCGCCTGCCGGCGACCTTCGTGTGTCTACCCGGCGATCTGCCCGAACCTCAACACCGATCATGCGCCGCTGATCGAGCTGTACCGCAAGGCGCGCGCCCTGCCGGGCATCCGCAAGGTGCTGATCGCCTCGGGCGTGCGTTACGACCTCGCGGCCGAGTCGCCCGAGTACGTGCGTGAGCTCGCGCAGCACCATGTCGGCGGCTACCTGAAGATCGCGCCCGAGCACCTGCGTGAGGGGCCGCTCTCCAAGATGATGAAGCCGGGCATGGGCAGCTACTACCGCTTCAAGGATCTGTTCGAGCGCTATTCGCGCGAGGCGGGACGCGAGCAGTACCTCATCCCGTACTTCATCGCCGCCCACCCGGGCACGACCGACGAGGACATGCTCGAGCTCGCGCTCTGGCTCAAGCGCAACGGCTACCGCGCCGACCAGGTGCAGGCCTTCCTGCCCGGCCCGATGGCCACGGCGACGGCGATGTATCACAGCGGCAGAAACCCTCTCAGGCGCATCACGCGCGAGGGCGAACGGGTGATCGTGCCGAAGGGCCTGCGCCAGCGCCGTCTGCACAAGGCCTTCCTGCGCTACCACGACCCGGACAACTGGCCGCTGCTGCGCGAGGCGCTGCGGCGCATGGGCCGCGCCGATCTGATCGGCCCCGGCCGCCACCAGCTCATCCCGGCCTATCAGCCGCCGGGCACCTCGCAGCCCGCATCCCGGCCGTTTCGCACGCAGCACACCGGCCTGTCTCAGGGCTCGCCGCAGTCGCGCCCGCCGGGGCCGTCACGCCCATCGCGGCCGTCACGCCCATCGCGGCCATCACGCCCATCGCGGCCGTCACCCCCATCGCGGCCGTCACGGTCCCGCGGCGACCGCCGCCGCGCCCGTCACGGTCCGGGTGGCCGCGGCGCGCCGCCATGAGCCGCGCGGCCCGCGGCTTCGCCGCCGCGGCGGCGCTGCTGCTGGCGCTGGCGACGGTCGCGGGGGCGCTCGGCGCACACCCGCTGCAGGGGCGACTCGCCGCCGATCAGCTCGGCGTACTGCGGACCGCCGTGGAGTATCAGTTCTTTCACGCCCTGGGACTGCTGGGAGTGGCGCTGCTGCTCGATCGCCTGACCACGGCGCTGCTGCGCGCGGCCGCGTGGGTGCTGACGCTTGGAATCGTGCTGTTCTCGGGCAGCCTGTACGCCCTGGTCGCGGGGCTGACCGGCCCCGCCGGCACGGCCGTGGGCGTGCTCACTCCGGTGGGCGGCACGTGCCTGATCGTCGCATGGGTTCTGGTGGCGCTGGCGCTACTGCGGAGCTCCACCTCGAGCACGTCGTGAGCGAGGGCGTCCCGCCGCCACCCTGGCGCGAGCACCCGCTCGTCGGCGCGCTGCGCGCCGGGCTCGCGCAGCATCGCGATGCGGTGCTGCAGGCGCCGACCGGTGCCGGCAAGAGCACGCTGGTGCCGCTGGCGCTGCTCGAGGAGCCGTCCGTCGCCGCTCGCAGGATCCTCATGCTCGAGCCGCGGCGCCTCGCGGCCCGTGCGGTCGCGGCGCGGATGGCGGCGCTGCTGGGCGAGCCGCTCGGCGCAACCATCGGCTATCGCATGCGGCTGGATACGCGCGTCTCATCGATCACCCGCGTCGAGGTGCTCACCGAGGGGGTGCTCACGCGTCTGCTGCAGCAGGACCCGACGCTCGAGGGCGTCGCCTGGCTGATTTTCGATGAGTATCACGAGCGCAGCCTGGCGGCCGATCTCGGGCTCGCGCTGGCGCTGGATGCGCGCCGTCAGCTGCAGCTGCCGCTGCGCGTGCTGGTGATGTCGGCGACGCTCGAGGCGCAGCGCGTCGTCGCGCTGCTGGAGGATGCCGCGCTGGTCAGCGTGCCGGGCCGCGCCCATCCGGTGCAGATCCGCTATCTCGGCCGCGAGCCGCCGGGCCCGCCGATCGAGCGCGCCGTGGTGCGTGCGGTACACGCGGCGCTGGCAGAAACCCGCGGTGACGTGCTCGCCTTCCTGCCGGGGGCGGGAGAGATCAGGGGTGTGCAGGCGCAGCTGTCCGATCCCGCGGCCGCGGCGTTGCCGCCGGGCGTACGGGTGCTGGCGCTCTACGGGGAGCTCGGCGGGCCGGCACAGGACGCCGCGCTCGCGCCGGCGCCGCCCGGCACGCGCAAGGTGGTGCTCGCGACCAACATCGCCGAGACCAGCGTGACGATCCCGGGTGTGACCGCCGTCGTGGACAGCGGACTGGCACGCCGCGCGCGCTTCGATCCGGTGACCGGTATGAGCAGGCTCGAGCGCGTGCGCATCTCGCGCGCCGCGGCCGAGCAGCGTGCCGGGCGCGCCGGTCGCACCGGACCGGGCGTGTGCTACCGGCTGTGGAGCGAGAGCGCGCAGGCGCAGCTCGCCCCCAGCACACCGGCCGAGATTCTCGAAGCGGACCTCGCCCCTCTCGCCCTGGAGCTGGCGCGCTGGGGCGCCGGTGATACCGGGTCAGGGCCCCTGCGCTGGCTCGATGCTCCGCCGCCGGCGCCGCTCGCGCAGGCTCGAGAGCTGCTCGCGCGGCTCGGGGCGCTGGATGCCGGCGGGCGTCTCTCCGGGCTCGGCCAGGCGATGGCGCGCCTGCCGGTGCATCCGCGTCTCGCGCACATGCTGCTCGCCGCTCACGCACTCGACTGGCTCGCGCTGGCCGCACGGCTCGCGGCGCTGCTCTCCGAGCGCGACCCGCTGCGGGGCGGGTCACCCGATGCCGCCGATACGCAGCGCGGTGCGCCCAGCGATCCGGATATTCGTACGCGGCTCGAGCTGCTCGAGGCGCCTGCGCCCGGACCGGCCGTACAGCGCCTGCGGCGCGCGGCGGCGCTCATCGAGACAGCGGTCAGGAAGCACGTCGCGCCGGGCGCGAGCGCAGCGGATCCCAGGCTGCGGGCGCTGCCCGATGCCTGCCGGCCGGGCGCGCTGCTGGCGCTGGCGTTTCCCGATCGCATCGGGCGCCGGCGGGAGGGCTCGGCGTATCTGCTGGCCAACGGGCGCGGTGCGGCCTTCGTCACACCGGCATCGCTGGCGCGCGAGCCGTGGATCGTGGCCGTCGAGCTCGACGACCGCGAGCGCGAGGCGCGCATCCATCTGGCCGCGCCGCTGGCGGCGGATGCCCTCGAGAGTTTGTTTGCCGCACAGATCTCGACGCAGGAGCACTTCGGCTGGGACGACAGCGCCGAGGCGCTGGTCTGCCGGCGCGTACGCCGACTCGGCGCCCTCGTGCTCGAGGAGCACACGCTGCCGGTCGCGCAGGACGAGCGCACGCTGCCGGGCATGCTGCACGCCCTGCAGCGGCTGGGCATCGGCGCGCTGCCGTGGGACGAGGAGACGCGCGGCCTGCAGGCGCGCATGCAGTTCGTGCACTCGCTCGGGCGGCGCTCGCTCGGACACGCGCACGGCCGCGCGTTCGCGCGGGAGGATCTCGCGGACTGGCCCGCGAGCGATGACGCTACGCTGCTCGCCGATATGCCGCAGTGGCTCGGCCCATTCCTCGACGGGGTCACGCGCCGCGCGGCGCTGGAGCGCGTTGCGCTGCGCGCGGCACTGCTCTCACGGCTGAGCGCCCCGCAGCAGCGGGCTCTGGAGACACTGGCGCCGCGTGCGCTCGCCGTGCCGAGCGGCTCGCTGGTCGCGGTGGATTATCGCGGCGATCACGCGCCGCGCATGGCGGTGCGGCTGCAGGAGCTGTTCGGGCTGGCCGAGGGGCCCCGCGTCGGCGGCGGTGAGGTGCCGGTCACGCTCGAGCTGCTCTCCCCGGCCCGCCGTCCGGTGCAGATCACGCGCGATCTCGCTGGCTTCTGGCGTGGCAGCTACGCGCAGGTGCGCCGGGATCTGCGCGGCCGCTACCCCAAGCACGACTGGCCGGAGAATCCGCTGCAGGCGCGTCCCTCGCGGGGTGTGCGGCGGCACTGAGCGGCGCTCCTGCCGCCGATCCACCAACGTCACCGCGACGACGTCTCACGAAATCGGTGCACCGCGCTGCCGGCCACGTTGCCCGGGCGCGCGGGGTAGTATATTTTCCAATTGGTCGGGCCTGTAGCACAGCGGTTAGTGCAGGGGACTCATCGAACAGGTGCCTGCGCGCGGAAAACGTGCGCAGTGGACGGGATGAATTCAGGGAACCCTTCGGGTGAGGTCGCGCGGGCCGACCCATGGCAACCCTGAGCCAAGCCGGCGGTACACCGCCGGAAGGTGCAGAGACTACCTGAGGGCTGCAGTGCCCTTGATGACAGGCTGGAGCGTCCCGCACCCTCCCGCACGCGACGTGCGCGGGTGAAGAGATAGTCCACTCCCGGCGGAAACGTCGGGGCAGAGTGAATCCCTTGGTCGTAGGTTCGAATCCTACCGGGCCCATTTCTTCAATCACTGCCGCGGTTCGCCGCGGTTCGCCGGAGTTCGCAGGCCCCGCGGAATCCACTGGAAACGCTGAACTTTTCCGCTCGCGGGAGTATGGTCGCGTTCGCCTCCAGCCCTGACTGACGCGGAGTAACTCTGGGGGTGACAGCATCAGGCTGAAACCAGTTACCCCCAAAATAACGCAGCACGTGTCCATGCTGATCAACGACACACGTATTCGCAATACCAAGCCCGCGGCCAAACCCCAGAACCTTTTCGACGGCGACGGCTTGTTCCTGCTACTGCAGCCCAACGGATCGCGGTGGTGGCGTTTGAAGTACCGGTTCGATGGCCGAGAAAAGACGCTCTCGCTGGGCGTGTACCCCGAGGTCTCACTCAAGCAGGCGCGCGAGCGGCGCGAAGCGCTGCGCAGGACGATCGCCGACGGCGTCGATCCCTCTGCGATCCGCAAAGCTGAGAAGCGTAGCCAGACGAACACCTTCGAGGCCGTGGCGCGCGATGAACAACCGGCAGTCACATGTGCGTCGAATGTATGACGCTGGGCCGCGGCGGTCACGAGACCGTAACGAGATAGTGCTTATCTGCACCGACGCTCACATGGAAGAGCAGAAAAATATGTCAGGGAAGGAGCCTTACACCCATGGCCGATCCACGCCTGCGCAAGTTCCTCGTCGCCTTTGCGGCGTTGATCGCCGCAACAGTCTCTGCAGAGGCCCCCGCCGCCACGATTCCGAGCGCGTCGGTTGAGGTTACCGCCGAGGGCGGCACCCCGATACTGACTTTCGGGACGGTCAACGGGAGCGGCTGCAACGGGCTCACCGGCGGATGCGAGAGCAGCACAGCTAGCGCGGCCAGCAACCTGGATGTCTCCACGAGCGGCTCCAACTCCGGACCAAATCCGGCGAATGCAGCCGGAAGCGCGGATATTACGGCCTTCTACGAGATTGTCGGTCCGGCGGGCAACATACCCGTGACACTGTACATCTCCGGCAGTGCTTCGACCTCAGCCTCGGGCCCGGACACGGAGGCGCTCGCGTACATCATGTACTCCAGCGGCGCACTCTATACCTGCAGCAGCGCAGGGAGTATTGCCGGCCCTACGGGACCCTGCGGCTCCGAACCGAACTCCGGGAGCTTGGACTCCGTACTGATCACGAACGCCTACACCAATGAACTTTTTGACTTGAGCGTGCAGGTGAGCGGTAGTACTTCCGGTGGGCCGGGAGGCTCGTTCTCAGCCTTGGTCGATCCTGTTCTCACACTCGATTCCACCTGGCTCGCGGATCACCCCGGTTACAGCCTGGAGTTCAGCTCCAATGTCTCGCCCGTCCCGCTCCCCGCAGCCGCCTGGCTGCTGCTCAGTGGATTGGGTGGCCTCGGAGCAGTGGCGCGAAAGAAACGCAAACGCGCAGCCCAGGGTTGACCACTATCGCGATCGTTCCACGCCGGTGATCACCCTGATGAAACACTTCGCCTTTGCTGCGTCAGTTCCGCGCTGCGCAGGTACTTGCGGTCTACTTATCGTTGCCGTTATCTCTTGCGCGAGTGCGGCGCATGCCGCGACCTTGCCGGGGCCTGCGTCCTACTCGCTCACCGAAGGGGCGCTGCACTATTCCGGCTCGACGCCCCCGCCTCCCTCATTTGGTCCCTATTCGGAGAGCTACGGTTGCGGGACTGACAACTCCTTGACTTGCTCCGCCGGGGTCAGCGGGTCACTAAGCGGTACTCCAAATCCGACGGTGACGTCGACCTCCTCGGGAAACGGTCCGACCACAAGTGGAGATGCCGGGCTCTCCTATCAATTCTCGATCATCCCTGACGCGGGATACACGCCCCAAGCTGGAACCCTGGTGCAGATCGGCTTCAACACGCTGCTGACGGTTTCGGCTTCCGGAATGCCGGTTACCGTCACAACGGGATTGCCTGGGGGCGCTTCGGCCGAAGCCTCAGTGTCCGTGGCGCCGACGGGAGCTCAGACAGGATCTGATGAGAGCTTGAGTTATTCGGTTTGCGCCTCTAGCACCGGGCCGTGCACTACTGGCAACCCGGCGCCCGATGGTGGAGACATACAGGCAATGCTGAATGAGCCCTACAATGAGGCGATCACGGTCGAGCTCCTTGCCTCCACCGGGGTTGTGGGGGGCGGCACCGGCAGCGCCTCTGCGGACCCGTCGATTTATTTCCTGAACTCGACGGATGCCGCCGACTATTCACTCGTCTTTAGCGACGGAATCGGCAATCCCGCTCCCGTCCCCCTGCCAGCCGCCGTTTGGCTGCTGCTCAGCGGACTGGCCGGACTGGGCGGGGTGGGCACATGCGTGCGCAGCAACTTGCGCCGGCATGGCGCAAGTCGGAGCTCGCTCGAATCGGGCTGAGGCTCGGTCTACCGCGCCGGATCGACGTCAATGTCTGCCGAAGGCTTACCCGTCGGCGAACCACGGTGGCGTAACTGCGCGAACTCCTTGTCGGTCGAGTGCGCCGCTCGCGAGCAGCGTACGCGCGAAGCCATGCTGAAGCTGGCGACGCTGCCGGCGATCAAGACGCTGGAGGGATACGACTTCAGCTTTGACAGCGGACGCCCCGCGCAAGCAGCGCACCGAGCCCGCGGTTTGGCAGTGCGCTGCCTTTCCCCTTCGGGGACCGCGTTTCGAGACAAGAAGGCTCAAAAAACCGGAGCAGGAGCGTCGTCTACGTTTACTTCGGTGGTGACGTCTACGGCTCATCCGGCAAAGGTGCGAAGTCCGGGGGCGGATGGCGATGCCGGGTCGCGGCTTCGAATGCCGACGCGATGCGCAACAGCAAGGCTTCATCGAACGGACGCGCAATGAAGTCGACGCCCACGGGCAGCGCGGCGCGCGCCGGGCCCACCAGGTGGGTGCCCCCGTCGGCGTCGCGCTCGCGATCCCAAACCTCGGTGGTAAAGCCCGCGGGCACGGTGATGACGGGGAAGCCCTGCTGCCCAAACAGCGACCAACCAATCGGGGAGCGGCCATTCGCGTTCGGTTCGCGGGGCGCCGTGAGCTTTCGCGGCGGTACCGTGGACATCGGCGAGACCAGCGCGTCGAGCCGCTGCTCCTGCATGCACTGCAGGAACAGATTCTGCAGCGCGAAGCGGCTCTGAAGCCGGACCGAGGTGTCCAACGTGGTGGCGCGTTCGGCGGCTTCGAGGATCCGTTTACGGTCCGGGAAGTTCGGATCCGCATAGAACCTGGCCTTGGTGATCAAGTCGGCCGTGGTTTTGATGTTGGCATCGCCGCGTTCTCGCAGATACCGGTTCATCATGTATTTGGCTTCGCCCTCGACGGCCGGAGTGCGCAGACTGCGCAGTGAGAAGTCCGGGGGCACACGAGTCGGGTCGAAGTACATGCCGAGAAGCGTGGCCGTTTGATCCGATAGTGGGTGGCCGGCAGCGTCCACCGGGAACAGATCCGGGTAGCGACGTGCAAACGCGCTGTTCAGCAGCCCCGGACCCAAGCCGGAGATGCAGCTCTGGAATAACGCGCCTTCCGGGCCCGGATCGATCATGCTCGCGCCGAGCTTGCGAAGATCGTCGATGGCACGCTCGACGATTCCTATGCTCTGCGCATCGGCCTGCGAAAACAGCCTTCCAGACATGTACTCACGGACCACCCCGATCCGCACGCCATCCAGCCGGCCAGCGGTTGCGAAGTCGGCGTAGGGGCGTGCCGGCCGGCGTCCGACGCTGAAGGCGGTCAACTCATCCTTGGGATCGTAGCCGGCGATGACGTCCAGTATGGTTGCCGCGTCCTGCACATTGCGGCAGATGGGACCGGTGCGCATGCTCAGGCCGGTGCCCATCATCCCTTTCCGGCTGACGAGTTCCTCGGTGGGCGCCAGTCCCACCAGGCTGTTCACCGATGCCGGCCATCGGATCGACACGACGGTTTCCTCACCGATCGCGCAGGTCACCAGGTTGGCCGACACCGCCGTCGCCGATCCGGCGCTGGACATACCCGGCTCGCGCTCCGTGTCATACGGATTGCAGAACGTTCCGCCAAAGGAACTGCGCGCTCCATCGGTGGCGTATTCGGCCAGATTGGCTTTGGCCAGAATGACGGCTCCGGCCGCTCGCAGCCGTTTCACGAAGGTGGCGTCTTGCGGCGGGCGGTCGTTGGCATAAAACGCATCCGCACCGCAGGTCGTACGCATGTCGAAGGTGTCGAACTGGTCTTTGATCGCCATGACGACACCGTGCAGCGGGCCGACGAGCCGCCCCGTACGCTGCAATTCCCGATCCTGCGCAGCCGCGACCTCCAGCGCGTCGGGCATGCGCGGATCGTTGTCCACGGCGTCGGACAGGCTGCGCGCCTTACGGTCATCAAAGCCCCAGGCCCGGCGCGAGGCCGGCCGTAGATTCAGCGTCGAGAGCGCGTTGATCTGCCCGGCATGCGCTATCGTCGTAATCGGTCCGAGAATCCCCATCGGCTCGCTGACACACACGCCGTTGTAGGCCCTGATGCGCTTCAGGTACAGCTCGACGAGACCGACGCCGGTGATCTGGTGGGCCATGATTGCCCGCTGGATGTCGCGAATGGAGGCTTCCTGCAGATGAAAGCCGGTGCGGCTCGACGCTTCCGGGGTGCTCGATCGACCGGGAGCTCGCGATGCAGGAGCCACGGAGTCCGCCTCGGCGGCGACGGCTGCTGCAGAGGCGGTCGGAGCGAGTGCACCGGCGATCGACAGCTGCACGGCTTCGCTCAGCAATCGGCGTCGTGAAATCCGCTTCATGGTTTGCCCGCGCCGCGCGCTCCCGTCGCCTGGGGCCTTTGGCCCGCGGGCGGCGCCGGGTTCCGATTGAATGCGATGAGCGGGATATCCAGCCACTCCTCGATCTTTCCATCCTGCGCATTCACGCGAAAGAAGCTCCCGACGGGCAGGTGCAGAGGTCGGCCGTTGAGAGTGATGTTGTCGATGCGTCGCGTGATGACCAGAACTTCCTTCGATCCGCCGATCGCCTCGGTTTGCAGCAGTTGCACGGAACCGGCCTGCACGTGCGGTCCAGGCGCTGCAGCGGCCACCGCTCGGGAGACGCGCTCGAATAATCTGCGCAGCTGCTGGCGCGCATTGTCCCGACCGGTCTCGATGTTGCGATTGAGAGCGGCTTCCATGCGAAACTGCACGTCGTCCTCGAAATACGCCGCGGCCTTGTCGGCGTCCCTCGCGCCGAACGCGGCGATCCAGGCACGCACGGTCTGCCTGGCGCGTTGTTCGTAGCGTGTGGGGGTCGTTGCGGAAGGCGGTTGCGCCAGGACGCGTGTTCCGGGCAGCAGGGGTGCGCATACGAGGACCATCCCCAGGATCGCAAACAGCATCGTCGGGCGGGCATGCATGTGGGTTCCCCCGTTCTGACCAATGAAGACCGGTGAATTCGCGGCTGACGGTGGTTGGGCACGATACCGCCGAGGCCCGGCAGGGCAAAGCCGCGCGTGCTCCTCACCCGTGCTCCTCACCCGTGGTGAGAGCACCGGCGCTGCTGCCTGCCCGCAGCGCGCCGCATTCCGGGCGGCTACTCGCCGTCGCGGGCCGGCGGCGCGTTGCCGCCCGTCGCCGGCTCTTCGGCCGGAGCCCACGGTCGGCCGGTGCGGTGCTCGATGAACTCGCGAATCATGCGTCGCACGACCTGCGATGGGGTCAGATCCTCCTCGGCGCACAGCCGCTCGAATACCGCCTTCTTGCGCGGATCGATGAGGATGGTCAGACGAGCCGTTCGCTCCTCCAACTTCGTCTTGGAGGAATAGATCATTTACATTCTATACACATCGTAGAATAATGTAAGCATAATCCGAGTATCAGCTGCGTGCAAGCAGCCAGGGTTCACGGGGAGGATCGGGTGCAACAGCGGTGATCGGGTTCGAAGGTCCTGACCAGCTGAGCCGGCTGGCGGTGGGCGGCGTAGGGGTGCTACTGGCGCTCGCGGTGCTCGGGTTCCCCGGCGCCCGCCGCCCATCGGGCTGCCGGTTCATCTATGCCGGCTGTCTGCTCGTCTGCGCGGCCCTCGCCGCGATCGCGCTGCTCGCGCTCTTGAGGGGCGGCGCGAGCGCGGGCGCGCCCGGCGTGCAGCTGCCGATCGGGTTGCCGCTCGGCCGCACGCTGCTGGGCCTCGATCCACTCAGCGCCGCGTTCGTTCTCATCGTGAACCTATCCGCCGCACTCGTCAGTGCCTACGCCATCGGCCACGGCCTGCATGCGGAGGAGCCGCAGCGCGTCCTGCCGTATTACCCGGCGTTCATCGCCGCCATGAATCTGGTCCTGCTCGCGCAGGACGCCTTCTCATTCCTCGTCGGCTGGGAGCTCATGTCACTGACCTCCTGGGCGCTCGTGATCAGCGAGCATCGCTCGCCCGAGAACCGGCGCGCCGCCAATGTCTATCTCGTCATGGCCACCGGCGGCGCATTCGCGCTGTTGCTCGCCTTCGGGCTTCTGGCGGGCTCGACGGGTCAATATGCGTTCGAGGCGATGCGCCGCGCCACGGGCCATGGGCTCGGCCCGGCGGTGCTGCTGCTGGCGCTGGTGGGCGCCGGCTCCAAGGCGGGTCTGGTGCCGCTGCACGCCTGGCTGCCGCTCGCGCACCCCGCGGCACCCAGTCACGTCTCGGCGCTCATGAGCGGGGCGATGACGAAGGTGGCGATCTACGGATTCATCCGTCTGGTCTTCGACCTGGCCGGTCCGCCCGCCTGGTGGTGGAGCCTGCCGGTGCTGGTGATCGCGGCCGCCACCGCTCTGCTCGGGGTTCTCCATGCGCTGATGGAACACGATCTGAAGCGCCTGCTCGCCTATCACACCGTCGAGAACATCGGCATCATCTTCATCGGGCTGGGACTGGCGCTCGCCTTCCACGCCAGCGACCTGCCGCTCGCGGCCGCGCTGGCGCTCACCGCGGCGATCTTTCACGTCTTCAACCACTCCCTTTTCAAGAGCCTGCTGTTCATGGGTGCGGGCAGCGTGCTCGGCGCCAGCGGTGAGCGCGACATGGAGCGGCTCGGCGGCCTGATTCACCGCATGCCGGTCACCGCAGTCGCGTTCCTGGCCGGATGCGTCGCGATCTCGGCGCTGCCCCCCTTCAATGGCTTCGTGTCCGAATGGCTGACGTTTCAGGCGATCCTGCTGAGTCCGCAGCTGCCCCATTGGGTGCCGCGACTGGTGGTGCCGGCCGTCGGGGCGACGCTCGCCTGCTCGGCGGCGCTCGCGGCGGCCTGTTTCGTCAAGGCGTTCGGCATGACATTCCTGGGCCGGCCGCGCTCCGCGACGGCCGCTACAGCCCGCGAGACGGATGGCTGCTCCCTGACGAGCATGCTGCTGCTCGCGCTGCTGTGCCTGCTGGCCGGCCTCATGCCGGGCTTCGTCATCGACGCGCTCTCGCCGGTGACGCACCTGCTGGTCGGCGCGCGGCTCGCGCCGCAGGCCGCGCAGCCCTGGCTGCGCATCGCGCCCGTCGATGCGGCGCGCGGCGCCTACGACGGTGCGCTGGTGTTCGGCATGATCCTCGTTGGCGCCGGGGTGATGGCCTTCATGGTCCGCCGCGTTGCTGCGCGCGCGTTGCGCCGGTCCGCCGCGTGGGACTGCGGCTTCCCGGACGCCAGTCCCGCCACCCAGTACAGCGCGACCAGCTTCGCGCAACCCATCCGCCGGGTGTTCGGCAGCGTCATCTTTCGCGCGCGCGAGCACATCACCATGGCCAGGCCCGGCGACACCGGCGCCAGCCGGCTGCAGCTCGAGCTGCACGACACCGTGTGGGAGGCGCTCTACGCGCCGCTCATCCGCTGGGTCGCATACGGCGCCGAGCGCCTGAACCGGCTGCAATTCCTGACGATCCGCAAATATCTGACGATCGTGTTCGTCGCACTGATCGTGCTGCTGATCATCGTGGCGGCGTACCGATGAGGCCGGGCTGGCTTACCCAGCTGCTGCAGGCCGCGCTGGTGCTCGCGCTCGCGCCGCTGCTGTCGGGCGTGACCCGCAGGATCCGCGCGCGTCTGCTGCGGCGGCGCGGCTCGCCGCTCCTGCAGCCCTACCGCGACCTGCTGAAGCTGATCCGCAAGGAGGCCGTGGTTGCCGACAACGCCTCGTGGCTGTTCCGGGTGGCGCCCTATCTCATCCTCGGCGCCACCTGGGCGGCCGCCGCGCTGGTACCGACCTTTGCCACCGGGCTGCCGTTCAGTGCCGCGGCCGACATCATCGTCATCGTCGCATTGCTCGGCACCGCGCGCTTTCTGCTGGCGCTGGCGGGCCTCGACGTCGGCACCAGCTTCGGCGGCATCGGCGCGAGCCGCGAAATGCTGTTTGCCTCGCTGGCCGAGCCGGCGATGCTGATGGCCGTCTTCACCCTGTCGGTGTTCGCCGGCTCCACCGAGCTGTCCTCGATCTCCGCCTATATGCAGACCGCCGGCGTGGGAATCAACATCTCCCTGGCGCTCGCACTGGTGGCGCTCATCATCGTCTCGATCGCCGAGAACGGCCGCATTCCAGTCGACAATCCGGCCACGCACCTGGAACTGACCATGGTGCACGAGGCCATGGTGCTGGAATACTCGGGGCGTCATCTGGCGGTGATCGAGCTGGCGGCGGCCGTGAAGCTGCTGCTGTACCTGTCGCTGATCGCCTGCGTGTTCACGCCGTGGGGCACGGCCATCGCGGGAGCCGGCGTGCTCCACTACGCCATCGGGCTGGCCGCCTATGTTCTGAAGCTCGCGCTGCTGGCGTTGCTGCTGACGCTGTTCGAGACGGCGATCGCGAAGATGCGCGTGTTTCGCGTGCCGGAGTTCCTCGGCATCGCGCTGATGCTCGGATTGCTCGGCACGATCCTGCTGTTCGTCTCCAGGGTGCCCCGATGAGCGCGCTGGACAGCGACATCGCCCACCTGCTGGCCGGCTCCATGGTGCTGGTGAGCTTCATGCTGCTGTATCAGGACCGCATGTTTGCGCTGCTGAACGTGTTCGCGCTGCAGGCCTACGTGCTCGCATTCTCGGTGGCCTGGCAGGCCTACCTGCAGCGTGCGCCGCACCTGTACATCACCGCCCTGATTGCGCTGCTGTTCAAGGGCATCATCATCCCGGTCGCGCTGCGGCGCATCATCGTGCGGCTGGGAATTCATCGCACCATCGAGCAGGCCCTGAGTATCGGACCGACGATGCTGTTCGGCATCGCGCTGGTCGGACTGTCGATCATCGTCATGTTGCCGGTGACCCAATCACAGGGAGCGTTCGTGCGCGAGGATCTGGCGTTCGCGCTGTCGGTGGTGCTGCTGGGGTTTCTGATGATGGTCACGCGCCGCAACGCGGTCAGTCAGGTGATCGGGTTCATGTCGCTCGAGAACGGTCTGGTGCTCGCCGCCACGGGGGCGCGCGGCATGCCGCTGGTGGTGGAGATCAGCGTGGGCTTCTCGGTGCTGATCGCCTTCATCGTCATCGGCATCTTTCTGTTCCGTATCCGCGAGCGCTTCGACACGGTCGACCTGCAGGCGCTGGACATGTCGCGCGGAGAAGCGACGTGAGCCCGTCCGTCGGGCAGATGGCCCTCGGCGCCCTGCTCGGCATCCCGGCGGCCGGTGCGCTGCTGCTCGCGGCGATCGCGCGCTACCGGCTCGCATCCATCGTCAATGTGACGCTGTGCGCGCTGACGCTCGCCTGTGCCGCCGTGCTGTGCGCCTATCGTCCCGCGCCCTCGCCGTATCTGCTGGTCGACGATCTGAACACCGTGTTCCTGGTGGTCGGCGCGCTCGTGGGGTTCAGCACCAGCGTCTTCAGCGCCGGCTACATCGCACACGAGCTGCAGACGGGCAGACTCTCGCCGCGTGACGTGCGTTTCTACCACGCCATGTACCAGCTGCTGATGTTCGGGCTGAATCTCGCGCTGGTGGCCAACAACATCGGCCTGATGTGGGTGGCCATCGAGCTGGCGACGCTCACCACGGTGGTGATGGTGGGGATGTACCGTACCAACGAGGCGCTCGAGGCGGCCTGGAAGTACTTCATTCTGGCCTCGGTCGGCATCGCGCTGGCGCTGTTCGGCACGATATTGGTGTACCTGGCCGCGCAGGAGCGGCTCGGGCAGGGAGTGGTCGCGATGGCATGGGATCGGCTCGTGCTGAACTCGCACGGCTTCGATCCCGCGCTGCTGAATCTGGCGTTCGTGTTCCTGCTGCTGGGCTATGGGACCAAGGTGGGTCTGGTTCCGGTGCACGCCTGGCTGCCGGACGCGCACGCCGAGGGCCCCACGCCGATCTCGGCGGTGCTCTCCGGGCTGCTGCTGAATGTGGCGCTGTTCGCGCTGCTGCGCTTCAAGCTCATCATGGCGGGCAACCCCCGGGTGCTGTCCCCCGGGCCGATGATGATCGCCATGGGGCTGATCTCGCTCGGCTTTGCGGGCTTCATGATCTTTCGACGTCGCGACATCAAACGGCTGTTTGCGTATTCGTCGATCGAGCACATGGGCATCATCACGCTGGCCTTCGGTCTGGGTGGGCCGCTGGCGAGCTTCGCGGGACTGCTGCAGATGGCGATGCACAGCCTGACGAAATCCGCGATCTTCTACGGCGTCGGTTACGTCTCGCAGCTGGAGGGCACGCAGCGCATCGACGACATCCGCGGCCTCACGCACAGCGCGCCGCTGCTGGGCGGCCTGCTGGTGGTCGCGGTGCTGGCCATCGCGGGGCTGCCTCCCTTCGGGGTGTTCACCAGCGAATTTCTGCTGGTGACCTCCACCTTCGTGCGCTCGCCGTGGCTCGCGGTGCTGCTGGTGATCGGCCTGCTGATCGCATTCAGTGCGCTGATCCTGCGGCTGCACGCGCTGGCCTTCGGCGCCACCACGCGGCGGCACTCGCTGCCTGCCTGGCGGATGGCGCCGATCGCGCTGCACCTGGCGCTGGTGGCGGTCGCCGGCGTGTATCTGCCGAAGCTGGTGGTCACCTGGTTCCGCCACGTGGCCGGGCAGCTGGGGTAGCTGCGTGCTCAAGGCGCTGTTCGCCAACCACGCCGTCGATCCCACCCATCACGGCTGGCCGCTCGTCACGGTCGAGAGCGGCTCCTGGCGCGGCGTCGGTGAGGCGCTGCGCGAGGGCAAGCTCGATCTGCTCGCCCTGTGGGCCGATGCCGATGCGGTGTGCGCGACTCTGTATGAGCCCGCCACCCGCCAGGCGCTGAGCGCGCGCCTGCCGGTGCGGGCCGGGAAGGTCGGTTCGCTGGCGCAGTTTCACGCGCCCGCATCCCGCATGGAGCGCACGATCGCCGACCTGTTCGGCATCGAGATCGTGGGACTTCCCGACGCCAGGCCATGGCTCGATCACGGCCGCTGGCCGATGCGCCACCCGTTGGCGGCGGCTCCGGACCCTGCCGCTCCCGCGGCCGAGTATGCATTCTTGCCGGCTGTCGGCCCGCATCTGCATCAGATCCCGGTCGGCCCCGTGCATGCCGGCATCATCGAACCCGGGCACTTTCGCTTCACGGCCAGCGGCGAGGCGGTCGTGCGGCTCGAGCAGCGCCTCGGCTACACCCACAAGGGCATCGAGGGGCTGCTGCGCGGCAAATCGCTGGACCACGCTGCGCGCATTGCCGCCCGCGCCTGCGGCGACAGCACGGTGGCCTACTCGTTCGCCTTCGCGCGCGCCGTGGAGTCGGCCCTGCAGGTGTACCCCCCGCCGCGGGCGCAGTGGCTGCGTGCCGTCATGGCCGAGCTCGAGCGCATCGCCAACCACCTCGGCGACGTCGGTGCGATCTGCAACGACGCCGCTTTCGCGATATTGCATGCCGAGTGCGGTCTGCTGCGCGAGCAGACGCTGCGCGCCTGCGGCAGCGCCTTCGGCCACCGGCTCATGATGGATCGCATCGTCCCCGGCGGCGTCGCCGTGGATGCGGATCCCGCCGGTCTGCAGGCGATCCTCGAGCTGACGCAGCGCCTGCGCAGGCAGTTCCCCGAGCTCGTGGAGCTCTACGAAAACACCGCCTCGCTGCAGGACCGAACGGTGGGCTGCGGCAGCGTCTCGCCCGGGCTGGCGGCGCAGTTCGCCTGTCCGGGCTACGTCGGCCGGGCATCCGGACGGGCATTCGATGCCCGTACCGATCTGCCGTATCCGCCCTACGATGCCGCCCCGATCGAGCCCGCCACGCTGCGCGAAGGGGACGTCGATGCGCGCGTGCGCGTACGTATCCTGGAGATCGAGCGCAGTCGCGCCTGGCTCGAGGCCGCACTCGCAGCGCTGCCGCCCGGTCCCGTACGTGTGCCGCTCGACGTGGCGCCGGCGGGCCCTACCGCGGGCAACACGCAGGGCGCCACGGCCGGCCGCGCGCAGGGCGCGGCGCTGGTCGAGGGGTTCAGAGGCGACATCCTTGCTTATGTCCGCCTCGATCCCGCACGGCGCATCGAGCGCTGCCATCTGCGCGACCCGTCCTGGCTGCTGTGGCCGCTACTCGAGGCGGCGATCGAGGGCAACATCGTTGCGGACTTCCCCCTGTGCAACAAGTCATTCAACTGCGCCTATTCGGGTCATGATCTGTAATCGCCCCCCGCGTCTGCCTCGAATGATCGTGGATGATCCACCATGCGCCGACGCCTGATCAAAAACCTGTTGAGCTCGCCCTGCAGCGAGCCGCCGGGGGCATCGTCCGCCGCGCTGGAGCACACCGGCGCCGCCGTGCGCGGCGCCATCGCGCGCAGCCTGGGCCGCAGCCTCGCGATCCGCGAAGTGGACAGCGGTTCGTGCAACGGCTGTGAGCTCGAGATCCACGCGCTCGGCAACGCCTTCTACGACATCGAGCGATTCGGCATCCGTTTCGTAGCCTCGCCGCGCCACGCCGATGTGCTGCTGGTGACCGGCCCGGTCACGCTCAACATGCGCGAGGCGCTCGAGCGCACTTATCGGGCCACCCCCGCGCCCCGCTGGGTGGTCGCCGCCGGAGACTGCGCGGCGGGCTGCGGCGTGTTCGCCGACAGCTACGCGTGCGTCGGGGCCGTCGGGAAAGTCATCCCGGTCGACCTGGTGATCCGCGGCTGCCCGCCGACACCGACCGACCTGCTGCAGGGACTGCGCTGGCTGCTCGATCGGGACGCGGGACGGCGAACCCGCGGCTGAGCGCGGCCATCGGTACAAACCCGTATCGCAGCATCCGCCGATGCGGCGCAGCCTACGGCGTGCATCGCCAGGATCGGACATTCCCGTGGACCGCGACGAATACGAACTCTTCGAGCGCAGGCCGGACGGCTCGTCCAACTGGCGCGGGCTGGTGCGCGGATTGGCAAGCGCCCGGGCGAGCGTATGGCTGCTGGCGAATGAGCTGGAGCGCGAGTGCTTCGCCGTCGATCCGGCGACGAAGCAGATCGTGCTGGCCAGAACGCCTTTGCAGGGTGCGAGGCGCATCTTCCAGGTCGCCTACGGGAACGCGCTCGCCGGTCGGGCCCGGCTATTGCGTCGCGACGGCTACGACGTGACCTCCGCACTGGGCAATCAGCGGGCCAGATTCGTACTGGCGATGCGCCCTCACCACGACCTGTTCGTGCTTGGCTCTGCCGCTGCGCAGCCGGTACGCTCGGAGATGGCGTGCTGGTTGCGGCAGAACTATCCCAACATCAGAATCGTGGCGCTCAACAGCGGCGGCCATCTGATCAATGGGCTGCGGTACAACGCTCCCGATGAGCCCGCGGCCGCGTGGCTGCCGATGATTGCGGCGGCGGCGCTGCAGAGCGCGTACCTGACCCTGAGTTGAGCCGCGGCTCGCGCGCTGCCGCTCATGGGTTGACGCGTCTCACCCCCCGGGCGCCCCGCCGGCGGCCGCCGGCCGCGGCGCCGCGGGAATCGGCGGTATTTTCGTGCCATCATCGACGCCGCCTGTCACAGGGGTGCGGCCTCGGCCCTGCCGGAGGTGCGGCTTCATGAGCGATGACCGTGCGAGCGCCTGCAGCGAGGCGGCGGGGCTGCCTGCGCGGCGCACGGCCCGGTGCGCGGCGCGGCGCGGGCGCCGCACCCGTCTGCTGCGGCTGCTGCTGCTGGTGCTGGCCGCAGCGCCGGGCACGGCGGCGCGGGCTGCGCCGCGCTGTATTCTGGAGAAGCTCGCCGAGCTGCCGGTCACCCTCGCGGGGCTGCGGGCGCTGGTGCCGGTGACGCTCAACGGCTCGCGCTGGTCGATGCTGGTCGACAGCGGTGCCTTCTACAGCATGCTCACGCCCGAGACCGCGGCGCGGCTCGGGCTGAGATTGCAGCCGGCGCCGTTCGGGTTGAGCGTCGGCGGAATCGGCGGCGCCGCACAGGTGCAGGTCGCCACCGTGGCGCGGTTTTCGTTTGCGGACATTCCGCTGCACAACGTCCAGTTCATCGTCGGCGGGGGCACGCCGGGCGCAGGCGCAGCCGGCGTTCTCGGGCAGAACCTGCTGCGCATCGCCGACGTGGAATACGACCTCGCCGACGGCGTCATCCGGCTGATGAAACCGATTCACTGCGGCCGCGCCTCACTGGCCTACTGGGCCGGAACACGGCCCGTTTCCACGCTGGACATCCAACCGACCAGCGCCGGCTCTCCGTGGGCGGTCGCGAGCGCGCGTCTGAACGGGCGGCGCATCCGCGTGATGTTCGACTCGGGCGCGTCCACATCGCTGCTGATGCGCTCTGCCGCGGAGCGTGCCGGCATCACGCCGAACAGCCCCGGCGTGGTGCCGGCCGGCGTCGTGATGGGCGTGGGTCGCGGCCTCGTGCACACCTGGCGCGCCCCGGTCGGGGAGCTGCAGCTGGGTGATGAGCAGATTCGCCACACACACATGCTGGTCGGCGATCTATCGACGGACTTCGACCTGCTGCTCGGCGTGGACTTCTTCCTGTCCCACCGCATCTATATCGCCAACAGTCAGCAGCGCGTGTACTTCACGTACAACGGCGGGCTGGTATTCAGCCTGCTGAGCGCGCCGGCCTCGACAGCCGCGCCCGCCGCGCCCGCCGCGCCCGCGGGAGCTGCCGCGGCCCCTGCGGCCGCCGCCGCCCCGGCGCCTCTGGATGCGGCAACTCTCAGTCGCCGGGGCAGCGCCTTTGCGGCGCGACGCGAATATGCGCGCGCACTCGCCGACCTGTCGCGCGCCTGCGAGCTGGCTCCCACGGAGCCGGCTTATTTCTATCAACGCGGCATGGTGTATCAACGGCTGGCGCAGCCGGATCGCGCGCTGGCCGACTTCAGCCGTGCGATCGCACTCGCGCCCGATGAGGTCGAGGCGCGGGTGGCACGGGCGATGTTGCGCCTGCGGGCCCTGCCTGCCGGCGTGCCGCCGGCAGCCGATGCCGCGGGCGCGCTGATGCCCCAGGGGCTGGATGCCAGCGCCGCCGAGAACGCGGGTACCGGCGCCGATGCGGGTGGCGCACCCATCGCCAGGGCTGCCGCGGCGCTCACCGCGGCACAGGTGGCGGATGCGCTGACGGACCTGCAGGTCGCCGATCGCTACGCGCCCGCGCAGGCGGACATTCGCCTGACGATCGCCGCGGCGTACATACGCGCCGGACGCTTGCCGGCCGCGATTCGCGAGCTCGATTTGTGGACCGTAGCGCATCCGGGGGATGCGCGGCTCGCCGGCGCACTGAACGCCGGCTGCTGGGACCGGGCGCTGCTGAACGTGCAGCTGGATCGGGCGCTCGCGGACTGCAGGAGGGCCCTGCAGCTGACCGCGCGGAGTGCGCCGGTCCGACAGAGCCGCGGGCTGGTGCGCCTGCGGCTCGGTCAATATGCGCGCGCGATCACCGATTTCACCGCGGCGCTGAAGAGCACGCCGTACAGCCCCTGGTCGCTCTACGGGCGCGGATGCGCGGAGCTGCGGCTGGGCAGGCTCGCCGCGGGACGTGCCGACATCGAGGCGGCGATTGCGCGGGCGCCGGACATCGCCCGGACAGCCCGCGCATACGGTATCGCTCCGTCCGGCCTACCCCAGCGTCGCTCCGACCTCGGGTATCCCCGGACTGATACACATATACGGCCCGCCCCTCTCGACAAAGCGGTGGTCGTCGGGAAGCGCATAGACGTACACCGTCGGCAGCACCCACGGCCGCTGCAGGTAGTCCGGATCCTTGACCGTGACGTCGTAGTTGATTCGGTTGCCCTGCCGGTGCAGTCGCTCGATGGTCTCGAGGTTGTAGCCGGTCATGTATCCGGCTCGACTGAGCCAGGCCTGACCGTCGTAGCCCACCGTATCCACCACGAGCGTATCCCCGTCCCAGTGTGACGCAGGATCACCCTGCTGGGTGCCGTCCGGATCGGGCTTGCGGAACGCGGGTCCCATGGGGATGTCGCGGTAAGTGTTGGGGGTACCCACGGCCCCGTTATTGAAGAACAGGAAATCACGGGAAGTTTCCACGATCCTCACCGGCGCACCCAGGCGCGGCGGCGTGACCGGGTCGCATTGCAGGTAGGGATCGAGATTCGCAGCGTGGGCCTGATTGTAGTGTATCTGCGACCAGTACTGCGGCTTGTAGAGGGGGATGTTGCTGCCCTGCTGGCCGAGCATGAAGTAGTCGTTCTCGAAGTTGGAAAAAATACCGTGACGTGCCGGAAAGTTGAGCTGATCGGGGTTGCCGGTCCTGGGCCCCCCAAAGTTCCGTGGGGGCTCACCCCAGAAGCCATTCAGATCCGGATGCCCGTACAGAGTCGGGGTCGGCCCCATGGGCGCGTGCAACGGTGGGACGCCGAATCCGCCCCCGACGAATTCAAAATTGTCGGCCTGCGCCGGCGGCGGGAACGGAGCCTCGAATGAGGGCGCCGGGAATACCTCGTAGTCGGACATCTCCGACTGAACGATGTGCAGCGTCAGGTGCGGGTGCCCATCGATCGTCTCGACGATGTGCCTGGGAATCATCACCCCGTACTGATTGATATCGTGATAGTCGCTGTACTGATCCACGATCCGGTGGTGATCCACGCGCTGCGTCACCATCGCCGGACGATAGTTCCGGTCCAGCACCACCTCCGTGGTCACCCCATCCACCGGTAGCTGCAGCGTTACCGCGCCGTGACTGTTGTCGCGTATCCTGATCTGACGGGGATCGAGATTCGTGATGGCGTTGACGATCCCGAAGGGCGTGCGCCCCAGCTGCAGCTGCCGCTGCCTGGCCAGCTTATCGGCCGAGTGTGTGCCCACCCCGGGAGTGCTCTCATCCCACGCCTCGTTGCCGCGCACCACGCGAATCAGACGGACCTTGCCGTCCGGCCCTTCGCCCTCGATGTCCTCGCGCGCTGCGTCCTGATGCAGACTGATCCCATAGGTGTACTGCGTCACCTCATAGGTGTGGCCGCCCTCCACGATCTGCCCGCAGCCGCCATAGCGCATGCGGTTGATCGCGTGGAGGGTTTCGGCCGCGCCCGCTCCACGGATGAAACCCATCTGATCCTCGATCGTGCGCAAAATCGCCGCGTCGCCCTTCGGGCGATTCTCATCCGTGATCGGCGGCACACCCGCCTGATACGGCACGCCCGGCGCGACATCCTTGAACTGCTGCTGCAACACCTTGGAGGGCAGCGGCGGCTCCTCACACGTCGGCATGGCTGCCGGCGTCGCTGCCTGCACCGGCGGCGCCTGCTGCAGCGCCAAGCCTGCCGTGATCCCCAGAAGAGCGCCCCACGCGACGCGCCCGCGGGCGCGCGCATAGCCGCGTTGCGAAGAGCCTTCCAACCAGATACCCCCGCTCAGCCCCATTCGCTTGCGCATGATTCGATCCTCTTATAGGTAGGCCCCGCCAGCCGCAAAATTATATACGCAGGCGGCTGGGCGACAAAGTCGAGCGACACACAAATCCGTTGGCGACGCGATGCGCCCGGGCGTACCCTTGAGCCTTGAAATACAGTCACGCGTGCGCGGGCGGTTTGCGGCCCGCGCGGAGGGGGACCATGAACCAATCAACGAAAATGGGGAAGGCGTGGATCGGTGCGGCGCTCACGGCCATCGCGGTCATGTGCGTGCGGCCGGCGGTCGCACAGATCGGAATCGTCTCGGTGACCGGCGGGCGCGTCGAAGGCGTCACGGCGGACGGAGTCACCTCGTTCAAGGGCATCCCGTTCGCGGCGCCGCCGGTGGGGGATCTGCGCTGGCGCGCCCCGCAGCCGGTGAGGCCGTGGACGGGCATCAGAAAGGCGGATCAGTTCGGTCCGGAGTGCATGCAGGCCGTGTTTCGTCGGCCCGGAGCGCAGCCCCCCGTCGCCAGTGAGGATTGCCTGTATCTCAACGTGTGGACCGGCGCGAGCTCCGCGGATGCGCATCTGCCGGTCATGGTGTGGATCTACGGCGGCGCCTTTACGGGAGGCTCGGCGAGCCAGCCGGGCTACGACGGCAGCCATTTTGCGCAGCGGGGTGTCGTACTGGTCAGCTTCAATTACCGGCTCGGCGTGTTCGGCTTTCTCGCCGATCGCGGGCTGGATGCCGAATCACCCCAGCACGTGTCCGGGAACTATGGATTACGCGACATGATCGCCGCCCTGCAGTGGGTCAGGGCCAACATCGCCCGGTTTGGCGGCGATCCCTCGCGCGTAACGATCTTCGGTGAGTCCGCGGGCGGACATGCCGTCGGCATCCTGTCGGTATCGCCCGCTGCCAGGGGGCTCTTTCAGCGGGCCATCTCCGAGAGCGGCGGTGCGCCGCTCGCCCCGGCGGAACTCGAAGGCGCCGGCTATAGCGCCGAGGCCCCGTTTTCATCGCTGACTTCGGCCGAAGAGATGGACCAGCGCTTTCTCGCCGGGCTCGGGGCCCGAGACATCGCCGCCGCACGTGCGCTACCGGCGCAGGCGCTCGTGAAGGCACCGTCCGGCATCGGCCCGGTGTCCGACGGCCATATCCTGCCGGGCGACGCGTACCAGCGCTTCCTCGCGGGTCATTTCAACGATACCCCGATTCTCCTCGGCACGAACGCCAACGAGGGCGGCTTCCGGCCGTTTGGGGCGCAGTTCGCGGCAACGACGCCAGAGAAGTTCGAGGCCCATATCCGCGCGGCGTTCGGCAAGTACGCCGCTGAGATTCTCGCCGCTTACCCCCATGCGACCCCCGCCCAGGCGCAGCAGGCCAGTGAGGACCTCTTCTATCGTGACACGGCCTTCGCGTGGAAGACCTGGACCTGGGCTCGTTTGCAATCGGAGAAGGGTCATGGCAGGGCGTACCTGTACTACTTCGACCGCCACTCGCCGCAGGAGCCGCGCGGACCAGTCCACACCGCCGAGATCCCCTACGTGTTCGGCAACGTGGCCCAGACCCCTTCGCGGGGCTTCGGGCCACCGGGAGGCCCCGCGGCCGTGATGCTCTCGCAGCAGATTCAAGGCTACTGGGTGAATTTCGCGAAATCGGGCGACCCGAACGGTCCGGGACTGCCGCACTGGCCGGCGTTCAGCGCGTCATCGCAGCGAGCGATGTATCTCGACGCCCATACCCACGCGGGCCCGGTGCCCAACCTGCGCCAGCTCGAGGTGCTCGACGCCTATTTCCGCTGGCTGCGGGAAGAGGAGAAGAAGTAGCGGGCGAGCCGAAGCGCGGGCCCGTGCAAGGGGCCCGCGCAATCAGCGACGCAGCGGGTCGGGACTTGCGGACACCCAGCCTCGCGCCGCACGCATGACGCGGCGGCCGCGCAGCGACGGGGGTTCTCGATACGCTGCGGCTACTGGCTGTTTTGCGGGCCGTTCAGCTCTTTCTGCAGCAGGCTGTTCGCCGCGCTCTGCTGGTTCTTCGCCGACATCGAAATGATGCGCCCGTCGTGCAGCTTTATCGCCGTCATCAGACCGGCGTAGCCCCCGCCGAGGGCGGGGTTGTAGGTGATCGAATAGGAGTCCCCGATCTTCAGGGAGTCGCGAACCGACAGACCGGCGCGCTTCAGCGCCACCACCGCATCGGTCTCAAAGGTCCAGTGCTGCATCTGACCGTTGGGCATCATGCGCACGAAGTACAGGTAGCTGTGCGGGTTGCCGATGAACGTCTTCTCCAGCACGCCCGTGAATGGCGTCGTCGTGTTCGCATCGAACTGCGAGTTGACCGCATGATGAGCCTCGGCGAGACCCACGATACCCACCGCCAGTACCATCGCCGTGCCCGCCCGCTTCAGCATATTCATCGATCTACTCTCCTGACGGGTCGAGCGACTGGTATCGCCCGGAACCCCGAAAGCCCGCACACGGTTCACGTGTTGATTTGCAAGAAAAAAAGGCCGCCGCCCATCACTGAGCCATCGCATCGCAGCCTCACCCCGACCTCATCATTCTTCCGCATAAACCTATCACGCTGCGCACGTGAATTCAACGTACCTTGCGCGCATCTTCCTGCGCTCTCTTCTGGCTCGGACGAGGCGGCGCACCCGGCTCGCCGCCCCGCATGTGCCGCCCCATTATGTGCCCCATTCGCAGTGTGGGCCGCGGCGCGTCGGCACCGGCGCCCTCCGGCAGCTCAGAAGGTTGCGTTCACCTGCAGACCGATTTGTCTCGGGTTGCTGTAGAGGCCGGGGCCATTGAGGTACACCACGTCCGCAAGATTGGTTGCATACACCGTGGCCTTCCACCGACCGGCCGTCCAATCCAGATACCCATCCACTACGGAATGTCCCGGCAGCAGGAAATAATCGTCGCTCTGAAACAGGCTTGAATAACTCTTGTCCTGATAGGAGTACACCACCCGCGGCGTCAGGTCCATGTCGCCAATGGGGATGGCATATTGAATGCTTGCATGGGCGCTGAACAAGGGCGCAAACGGCAGCTCCTCGCCGGACAGGGGTATCAAGTACGGCTTGTAGTCAGTGCAGTTGCTGTTCGTCGCGTTAGGGACCTCACCGGCCGTGCACTGGTTCGTAATCCCGAAGCCGGCGGGGAATTTGTAGGTTTCAGCGTCAACGAGCGGTCCGAGTATCGACTTGTTGAGGGCCGCACTCACGTTGAAGGAAAAGCGTCCCAGCTGCGACTGCAGCGAGGCCTCGATTCCCTTGATGATGGAGAAGGGAATGTTCGCCCCCGCCGAAGAGGTCGCGTTGTTCGGGTCGAAGATGGTCTCTATCATCGAATAGTATTGCGTATAGTACCCGCCGAGCTGCGTCAGCACGTGCCCGCCGGCGAGCGTGCCCTTCCATCCGAGCTCATAGTCGTGGGTGGTCTCCTTGTTGGCCGGCGGCGTACTGCCCTGGTTATTCTCGCCCGGCTTGTAGCCGCGCGCCCAGAAGGCATAAAAGAACTGCCCCTGCACCGGCGTCCAGTTCAGCCCCACCTTGCCGGTTGGAGTCAGGCTGTCGCTCCAACCGATCGAGTTATGCGTCAACTCCGACTTGTAGGGCGGCGGCAGGCTGAGGACCAATCCTCCGGCGTGGGAGGGCTCCTGGTCCCAATTCTCGCGGACTCCAACCAGCAGCTGCAGCGTGGGAGTGAACTGCCAGGTCATTTGGCCGAACACCCCCTCTGTTTTGATCCACAGGAATTCGCGATTCCATAGCGTGATATCCGGACCTGCCGGCGTGTTGAACGGCGGACCGTAGTTCTCGCCGAAGCTGGTGAACTCCTCGCGGTTGAACGCCCAGGCTGCACCCGTTATCCAGCTGAACTGGCCTGTGGTGGGCGAAATTGCGTCGATTTCCTCGCTGTAGGTGTGAACCGTCTGGGTTGCATAGGTGTAACCGTAATTGATCGAATCATTGGTCGAGGATGAATTCGTGTAGACATTGATTTCCTGGTCACCGCTCATCGAACGCAACACGATGCCGCCCGGCAGCGTGTAGCGCAGTTCCTCACCGTAGTAATCGATGCTCTGGTTGTCGAGCAGACCGGTATCCCAGTTATTCAGCACATACGGGGAGCCCGAGTAGCCCGGATAATAGAGATTGTGGCAAACGGGTGCGGTCCCCTCACCCGGGGGACAAGGCTTTCCGGGCAGTGGTGAGAAGGAATTGATATTGGGCTGCGCGGGCACGCCCTGGGAGTCGTCGTTATCGATCTCGATCTTCGTCAGCGACTGGAAATCGTCGGTGGGCTTCCAGAGCACGCCGAAGCGCGCATCCCGGTTATCGATATTGCCCGGATCGATGATGGTCTTATTCGACGTGGGGCCGCTGCCGGGGATGAAATGTGGGCCGCCCAGATCGGGGCCGTCCTCCTCCGCTCCTTCGTCGTAAAAATAGCTGCCGCTCGTCTCTTCGTTGAAGGCAAGACGCAGCGCCACGGTGTCGGTCGCCGGCAGATTCACGGCACCCTGGAATCGGGTATCACTGTACGTGGCCACCTGGGCCGTTGCGTAACCATTGACGCCCCGGAAGTTGGGATCCTGCGAGGTCACCTCTATGGCCCCGCCGGTCGAATTGACGCCGGCGAAGGTGCCCTGCGGGCCACGCAGGACCTCGACATCGGCGATGTCGAAATAGGGCGCATTGAGCCCCACGCCGTCCTCGTTATTGGACAGCCCGTCGTGAACCATGGCGATGCCATTTTGGCCGTCGCCACCCACGGGCGAGTAGCCAATGCCGCGAATGTTCACGTATTGGGTCGTGCCACCGTTGGTGACCGTCAGGTTTGGCGCGATCTGCTGCAGACTTTGGACGCTGGTGATCTGCTGCGCCTGCAGCTGGTCCCCCGAAACAGCCACGACCGAGATCGGGGTGGTCTGCACGTCTTCTGCGCGGCGCTCGGCGGTGACCACCACCTCCTGGAGCGCGCCCGTGGCGGTCCCCGCCTGTGCGGTCTGGTCAGCGGGGGTCTGGCCAGTAGTGGTTTGGTTGGTTGCGCTCTGGCCAAACGCCGGCCCCGCCGCTATCAGCGCACATGCCAAAACAAACAGGCCCGCAGACCGTCCGAGGAATCCCGTGGTTCTATCGGTCATTTCCCGCCCCCCTTGATGTCGTCGAGCGATCTCGACTATCGGGTAATGTTGTTTTCAGACCACAACCAGCCCGTGCGCGGCAGTATACAACATAAACGGCATAGAAGGAAATACAGTATACCGGGTGGCCCCCGTGAACAGGACCGCGCTTCGCCATTGCGCTCATCCGGGTCCCGGCGCTACGGAGCGTTCTTCACCAGCGCGCTTTGCGGGTTGAGGCTGCCGATGTTGCCGCTCTCGCTGCCGGCGGCGGCATCGATGACCGCGTTGATGAGGGTCGGCCGGCCCGAATCCATCGCTGCGTCCACCGCGCGCTTGAGCTCCTCGGGTGTCGTCGCGTGGATGCCGCTGCCGCCGAACGCTTCGATCATCCTGTCGTAGCGCGCGCCCTTGACGAACACGGTTGGCGCGACATCCCGGCCGCCGGTGGGGTTGACGTCGGTCCCCCGGTAAATCCCGTTGTTATTGAACACGACGACGCAGACCGGCAGGTTGTATCGGCAGATCGTTTCCACTTCCATGCCGCAGAAGCCGAATGCGCTGTCCCCCTCGATCGCGAGCACGGGCTGGCCGGTCTCCACCGCGGCCGCAACGGCGAAGCCCATGCCGATGCCCATGACGCCCCAGGTACCGACGTCGAGGCGCTTGCGCGGCTGGTACATGTCTATGATGCTGCGGGCCAGATCGAGTGTGTTGGCGCCTTCGTTGACGAGGATGGCCTCCGGCCGCTCCTTGATGACGGCGCGCAGCGCTCCAAGCGCGCCGTGGAAATCCATCGGCGTGGAGTGCTTCAGCAGCCTCCGCGCCATCGTGGCGATATTGGCTTCCTTACGCGCCGTAATGGCCCTGATCCACTCGGTTGGCGGGACCTGCCAGGTTTCCCCCATGCCCTGCAGAAGAGCGGACACGCAAGACCCGATGTCGCCCACCAGCGGCGCGGCGATCTGGACATTGCTGTCCATCTCCGTGGGCTCGATATCGATCTGGATGAACCGGGCCGACCCGGGCTCGCCCCAGGTCTTACCCTTGCCGTGAGACAGCAGCCAGTTCAGGCGGGCGCCGATCAGCAGCACGACGTCGGCGTCGCGCAGCACGCTCGAGCGCGCCGCGCCCGCCGACTGCGGATGCGTGTCGGGCAGCAGGCCCTTGGCCATGCTCATCGGCAGGTATGGAGCGCCGCTCCTCTCCACGAAGGAGCGAATGGTCGCATCGGCCTGCGCGTAGGCCGCACCCTTACCGAGGATGATGAGGGGACGCTGCGCGCTCCTGAGCACATCGAGCGCGCGCGTAACGGCCGACGCGGACGGTAGCTGGGCCGGCGCCGCATCGATCACCTTGACGAGCGACCGGGCGCCGGCATCTGCGTCCATGATCTGCGCAAACACCTTGGCGGGCAGATCGAGATACACGCCACCCGGACGGCCGCACACGGCCGCGCGAATCGCGCGCGCCACCCCGATGCCGAGATCCGCGGCGTGCAGAACGCGGTAGGCCGCCTTGCAGAGGGGCTTGGCAATGGCCAGCTGGTCCATCTCCTCGTAATCACCCTGCTGCAGATCGACGAGCTCGCGCTCGGAGGAGCCGCTGATCAGGATCATTGGAAAGCAGTTCGTGGTGGCGTTGGCCAGCGCGCTGAGTGCGTTGAGAAAACCGGGCGCGGACACCGTGAGGCAGACGCCGGGCTTGCGGGTCAGATATCCGGCGATTGCAGCCGCGTTGCCCGCATTCTGCTCGTGCCGGAACGCAATCACGCGCATGCCCTCGGCCTGCGCCAGCCGCGCCAGATTCGTGATCGGAATCCCGGGCACGGTGTAGATCGTGTTGATGCCGTTGAGCTTGAGCGCGTCTATGACGAGGTGAAACCCGTCCGTCAGCGTCCGCGGTGCGTCGGCCGGCGTGGTGCCGATCGCGCTGTCCTTGGCTGGAGCTGCCATGCTGTCCTCCTCGGGGAGATCGAGAGAGAGTGTCGCGCTCGGGCGCCGGCCGACGAGCTCAGATCAAACCTGCGCCGCGCGCCCACCGGTACTTCGCAGCCAGCACGGCGACCGGGATCTCGGTCGAATAGGCATAGGAGGGAATGCCGTGGTGATAGAGGAGTTCCGCTGCCTCCTCGACCTGCACGTCGCCCGCCAGGGAAGCCACGATCGGCTTCTCGAACCCCTTGCCGCGCATCTCCTCGACCACTTCGATGACGACCTGGGCGAACAGCAGCGGTGGGGTGATGATCGTGTGCCAGTAGCCGAGAATCAGCGCGTCGATGCGCTCGTCCTCGAGGCCGAGGCGAATCGTCTTCTGATACGTCGTGGGCGGCTCTCCGCCGGTGATGTCGACCGGATTGCCGGCGGCGCCGAACGGTGGGATGAACTTGCGGAACGCCGCATCCAGGTCGTCCGGCATCGCCATCAGCCTGAGGCCGTAATCCACGCAGGCATCGGAAAGCAGCACGCCGGATCCGCCGGCACCGGTGATGATGAGGACGTTCTCGCCCTTCGGGGTCGGCAGCGTCGGCACGCCGCGCGCGAAGTCCAGCATCTCGCGCAGGCTGCGCGCGCGGATCACGCCGACCTGCCTGAAGACGTCCTCGTAGATGCGATCGTCGCCGGCGAGTGCGGCGGTGTGCGACTTCGCCGCCCTGGCGCCCGCGGCGGTGCGGCCGGCCTTCAGCGCCACGACCGGCTTCTTCTTCGTCACGCGCCGCGCCACCTCGGCGAAGGCGCGGCCGTCCTTCAGGTCCTCGAAGTGCTGGACGATGATCCGTGTCTCGTCGTCGGTCTCGAAAAAGGTGAGCAGGTCGTCCTCGTCGAGGTCGCACTTGTTGCCGAGGCCGATGATCGCCGAGACGCCCATCCTGGCGGAACGGCTGAAGCCGAGGATCGCCATGCCGATGCCGCCGGATTGCGAGGACAGCGCGGCGTGGCCGCGCACGTCGTAGGGCGTGCAGAAGGTCGCACAGAGGCTGTTCGGAAGATAATAGAAGCCGTAGATATTCGGGCCCATGAGGCGGACATGGTACTTGCGCCCGATCTCCTCGATCTCGCGCTGACCCGCCACGTTGCCGGTCTCGGCGAAGCCCGAGGGGATCAGCACCGCGCCCGGGATCTGCTTCTCGCCGCATTCGGTGAGCGCACCCGCGACGAGCCTGGCCGGAATCGCAAACACCGCGACGTCGATCTCGTCGGGCACCTCCTTGACCGAGCGGTAGGCCTTGTGGCCCATGATCGCGTCCGCCTGCGGGTGGATGGGATAGATCCTGCCCTGGTAGCCGCCGTTGATGATGTTCTTCATCACCGAGTTGCCGATCTTGCCGGCCTCGGCCGAGGCGCCGATCACCGCGACCGCGCGCGCGCGCATGATGCGGTTCATCGCCGCGAGGATCTCTTCCCGGCTCGGCCGCGCGCGGGGCGGCTTGGGTGCAAAGTCGAGCACGATGCGGATGTCGGCCGCCGTTGCGGCCGTGGGCGCGGCGAACACCGGATTGAGGTCGAGTTCGGCGATCTCGGGGAAGTCGTCGACGAGACGCGAGACGCGCGCGATCATGTC
>DATJSD010000121.1:0-15707 GCA_035504335.1 Steroidobacteraceae bacterium
CCTCCCAGTGACCGATGGAATCACCCTGGAAGGTCGGCGTCAGGATGTCGGCGGCAGGATGCGCTCGCCCGTCGGTGTAAATCGTGCGCTCCTGTTCGTAGGCTTCTATCAGGATGACCACCTTGCCGGGATTGAACAGGAATTCGATCGGGTACGGCTGGGTCATGATCGACGGCATGCCCGGCGGCAGACAGTTCGCGGTCTGCCCCTGCAGATCCTCGCCGAATTTCTGCTTCGCCCGGTAGGCGGCCAGATTGGCCTGGGCCCTGGGAGTGAGCATCGGGCCGGCACCGCTCGGCCGCCCGAAGTGGGCCTGCCATATGCCTTGCCAGTCCGGAAGCTTCGCGATGGAGGCCCAGGTGAGCCCCTGGGGACCGGACGGCTGCGCGGCCCACACGCTCGTCTGCGCGCCGAGGCCGAGAGCCGCTGCAACCCAGGCGAGCCATGGCGCTCGCCTCCCCGACATCTTCATCCATCCCTGAGCGGACGAGCCGCTGGCCTTGAGCAACATCGAGCGATCACCGGATGCAATCGACCTTCGCGGGCGAGCTGCCCTCGAGCGCAGCATCATTCTGGTTTCACCCGCCATGGATTCTAGCACCAAAAGCCACTGCGGCACCGCCGCGGGCCCCTCACATGTAAAAGCCCCACGTGTACGCGATGAAGCGACCGCAATACACGATGGCGATCCACAGGCCCAGGGAAATCAGCGCAAAAGCCCGCCCGGAGCCGGGTCGGCGCAGCGGCGCATCCCATCGGGCCGCATTGCGACGCACCGATCCGGCGAACCATTGCGTGAGGATCACCACCGCGACGATCATCAGCATCTTGCACCAGAACGCGGGCGTGACGAACTCCCGCACCGGCTCCGCGACCGTCTGCACGATCCCGGTGACCAGGGCCCCCAGAAGCGCGATATACATCCACGGCACCAGGGTGAGGACCAGGCTGGAGACCGACCGACCGCCGCTGCTCACGCCGAGCAGGCGCAGGCTGATCATTGCGGCGCAGCCAAACACCACCGAGATCATGACGATATGGATCGATTGCGAGGTGGGTATGACCCACAGGTGATTCTGCAGCCACTGGCTCACGGATGTGGCCGCTATCGCGTATCCCCAACGATGCATGGTCGCTTCCATGGGCTCTCGACACCGATGACTACAGCGCCTGCCTCTGCGTGGTAGCCACCGTCTCCTCGGCGACCATGAGCTCCAGCCGTTCCAGGTCCGGCACCCACGGGGTCTCGTTGAGCATGCGCACCTGGCAGATCACCGGCACCCGGTCCGCAAAAGCGCGCGCGGCATCGGCACGCACGACGTCGCTGCCGACGCGCACCAGCTGTGGGAAGCCCTGCGAGACGATCGCGACGTGGCCGGCGTCCAGCCGTCCGAGCAGCGCCAGGAAAACGACGATGCGCGCGCGGTTGCTCGCCGCCGGGACCGGCAGACCGCAGGCGCCCTCGAAGGACACCAGCGGCACGGTGCGCGCGTTCCAGTTCACCACGCCGAGATACCAGGGCGGCGCGCCATCCAGCGGCGCAGGCGGCTGGTAGCCGATGACTTCAGCCACACAGGCGCGCGGCACCAGCACGCGCGCCTCGGCGAGCGGAATCAGCAGGCTGTACACCTCGGCGACCCGTTCGGCCACGGTGCATCTCCCGGCAGGCCGGCCGCTCAGCCCGAGCCGGTGGCGCGCCGCGCCGACCGGCGCCGCGCAACCAGCGGAGTGATGGCCTCGATCAGCTGGCTCTCCTGATAGGGCTTGCCCAGATAATCGTCCACACCCAGCTCGATCGCCCGTGCGCGGTGCTTTTCCCCGACCCTGGAGGTGATCATGATGATCGGGATGTCGCGCAGCCGCGGCTCGTTGCGCACGTGCGCGGCGACCTCGTAGCCATCCATGCGCGGCATTTCGATGTCCAGCAGGATCACGTCGGGGATGTGCTCGGCGAGCAGCGCGACCGCGTCCATGCCGTCGCGCGCGCTCATGACGCGCATGCCATTGCGCTCGAGCAGCCGCTGCGTGACGCGCCGCACCGTGATGGAGTCGTCCACGACCAGCACGCAGGTGCGCAGATCGGCCCTGTCGCGCGTCACGGTCGGGGCCGCGCGCCCACGCCATTCGGCGCGCACCAGCGCGCCGATGTCCAGGATGATGACGATGCGCCCGTCCCCGAGGATGGTCGCACCGGAGATGCCGCGGATACCCGAGATCTGCGGCCCGACCGGCTTGACGACGATCTCGCGGCTGCCGATCAGCTCGTCGGCGACCAGACCGGTGGAATGCTCGCCGGCGCGCACCAGCACGACCGGGATCGTCACGTTCTGCTCGGGCAGCGGCGAGGGCTCCATGCCGACGTAGTGCGCCAGCGGCTGCAGGCGGTACTTGTGGTTGCCGTAGCTGAACGTCGCGCCGTCGGCCCGCAGGTGCGCGGCGACCTCGTCGCGCGTCAGGCGCACCACGCCCTCCACGGTCGGCAGCGGCAGCGCGTAGTACTCATCCGCCGTACGCACCACCAGCGCGTGGCTGATCGCCAGCGTGAAGGGCAGCCGGATCGTAAAGCGCGTGCCATGGCCGGCGCTGCTCTCCATGTGCAGCGCGCCGCCGAGCTTCTTGATCTCCACCGCCACCACGTCCATGCCGACGCCGCGGCCGGCCTGCTGCGTGAGGGTGTTCGCGGTGGAAAAGCCGGGCTCGAGCACCAGCTGCATGACATCCTCGTCCGACAGCGCCTGCTCGGGGCGGATCAGCCCGAGCTCCAGGCCCTTGCGGCGGATCGCGGCCAGATTCATGCCCGCGCCATCATCGGCCAGCTCGACGATGAACTCGGCGCCCTCGCGCTTCAGCGCGAGCGAGATGCGTCCGGTCTCCTCCTTGCCGGCCGCGCGCCGCTGCGCCGGCGGCTCGATGCCGTGGACCACGGCATTGCGCAGCATGTGCTCGAACGGCGGCAGCATGCGCTCGAGCACCTGGCGATCGAATTCGCCGGAGGCGCCCTCGACGGACAGCTCGGCGCGCTTGCCGGTATCAGCGGCGGCCTGGCGCACGATGCGACCCAGGCGCTGCACGTGGCGCTGGAAGGACACCATGCGCGAGCGCATCAGGCCGTTCTGCAGCTCCGTCACCGTGCGCGACTGCTGCTGCAGCAGGTTCTGCGCTTCGCTGATGAGATTCTCGAGCAGCCCCTGGATGCTCGCCACGTCGCTGGCCGACTCGGCGAGCGCGCGCGAGAACTGCTGGATGGAGGAGTAGCGGTCCAGTTCCAGCGGATCGAACTGCGAGCGGTGGCCGGGCTCGGCCTCGTGGCGGTGCAGGATCTGCGCTTCGGTCTCGATCTCGAGCTTGCGCAGCTGCTCCTTCAGCCGCGTCACCGTGCGCGACAACTCCCCGAGATTGAATTCGATCGCGCCGAGCTGCTGCTCGAGCCGCGCGCGCGCGATGCTGATCTCCCCGGCGTTGTTGAGCAGCTGATCGAGCAGCTCGGCGCTGACGCGCGCCATCTCCACGCGGTCGGCGGCCACTCCGGGCTCGCGCCCGGGCGGCAGGGGCGCCGCCGGCGCCGGGAGCGCGGCGCTCGCCGCCGCTGCGGGGGCGACGGCGGGCACGGCAGCCGGCACGCTTGCGGCCGCGCCCGGCACGGCCGCACGGGCCTCCATGGCCTGCCCGGCGCCGGCGTGCGCAGCGGCGGCGGCGGCGGCGGCGGCGCCCGCGCCGGGCGCCGCGGGTGCCCTGGGTGCCGGCGCGGCCGCGGATGGCGCCAGCACCATGATCTGCAGCCGGCCGATCAGCTGCGGTGCGCCCTGCACCTGGCGCCCGCCGGCGATGGCATCGCGCATGCGCGCCAGCTCGTCGATCGCCTCCTGCGCCACCGCGCGTGCGCTCTCATCGGCGCTGGCCGCGCCGCTCTCGATGCGCGTCACCAGGCTTTCGAGCTCATGCGCCAGCTCACCCATCGCAGACAGGCCGGCCATGCGCGCGCCGCCCTTGAGCGTGTGCAACGCGCGGCGCAGCGCCGCAACGTGCGCGCCGTCCGCGGGCGCCGCGTTCCAGGCGGCGAGCGCGGCCTCGGCGCTCTCGAGCAGCTCCACGGCCTCCTCGCTGAAGATGGAGGCGATCTCCGGGTCGAGCTCGGCGCCCGGGTCCGACACCTCCGGCATCGGCAGACTGACGCTGGTGCGCGCCGCCGATTCCGCGGCCTCGGCGATGCGCCGGTCCAGCTGCACCTCGGCCCGAGCGATGCGCGCGCGCAGCGTGTCGTGCACGGCGAAGAAACCGGTCGACTCATCCAGGTAGCTGGCCACGCTCTGCATCGCCGTCATGCAATCGGCCAGCAGCTGCAGGTCCGAATCATCCAGCCCCACGCCGCTGTCGAAGGATTTGCGCAGCCAGCGGTTCATCGCCTCGGCGAGCCGCACGCCATGGCGCGCGCCGGCCATGGTGGAGCTGCCGGCCAGCGTGTGGCAGGCGCGGAACACCGGTTCGGGCAGCACGTGCGGGGCGGGCACCTGACGCTCGCGCTGCACCCAGGTGCGCACCGTGGTGATGTGCCCGGAGGTCTCGCGCGCGTAGATCTCGCGCAGCGCCGGATCGCTGCCGAGCTGTGCCTCGGCCCCGGCTGCCGCGCGCGGCTCGCCCGCGTTGGGGGCGGCCGACGCGCCGCGCGGTTCGAGCCCGGCGGCCGCGGCGGCGGCGCGGGTGAGCGTGGCAGCGCCCGTGGCGGCACCCGCGTTCGCACCCGCGTTCGCACCCGCAGGCGCCCCGCCGGCGCTGCGTGCCGCGCTCCCGGCGACAGCCGCGGTCTGCGCCGCCGGCTGGGCGGCGGCGGCGCGCGGCGCGGCAGCCGCGAGCGGGCTCGCCATGCCCGCGACGGTGCGGCCGGCGTCCGCGCCGATCGGCTGCTCGCGGCCGCTCGCAAACGCGTGCGCGCGCGCCACGATCTGCGACACGTCGGTGCCGCCCTCGCGGCCGGAGGCCAGCTCGGACACCAGCTGCGGCATCAGGCCCACGGCCCCGCGCAGCAGCTCGAGCACCGGCGGCGAGCGCTGCAGCGTGCCGTCGATGAGGTGGTTCAGCAGATTTTCCACCGCCCAGGCGAACTCGCTGATGTGCCGGGCATTGACCATGCGGCCGCTGCCCTTGAGCGTATGAAACGAGCGCCGCACGTTCAGCAGCGCCTCGCTCTCGAGTGGATTGCGATCCCAGACCGGGAAGCGCTGCTGGATCTTGGCGACTTCCTCGGTCGCCTCTTCGATGAACAGGCGCGTGAGCTCGGGATCCGGCGTCGCGACCTCCTGAGGGGCGGTCGCGGGGGCGGCGGCCAGCACCGGCGGCTCGCCCACCGCAGACGCGGCCGCCGCTTCGGCCGCGGCCTCGGCGGGCTCCGCCCGCCGCTCGGCTGCGGGCCGCCCCGGCTCGACGCGCTCCGGGGCGGCGCGCGTCCCCGCGCCGGCGGGCGTCGCACCGGGCTGAAGGCGCACGGTACGGGTGTGCGCGCGCTGCTCGAGCGGCGCGACGGTCGGCACCACGCGCTCGGGGGCGTGTGCCAGGGCCTCCAGACAGGCGCGCGCGTTGTCGAGCATGTACCAGGGATCGCTGCGCCCGGTCTGCAGCGTCTCGATGTAGTACTCGAGGCTCACGATGGCGTCGGCGAGGCGGTCCAGACTCTCGGGCGGCAGCGCCGCCCCACCGGGCTGCATGACGCGCCTCAGCTGCTGGGTGATGCCGTCGATGATGTCCACGGCGCGCGCCTTGCCGAGCATCAGCAGTCCGGCCTTGATGCCGCGCATCAGCTCCGGCCAGTTGTCGAAGCCGGCGGTGTCGAGCGTGCCGCTGACGTTCTGCGCGACGTACTCCTTGACGCGCGCGAGGTTCACGACGCACTCGCGCAGCACCGCGCTCTGCACCTGCTGGAAATCCTGATCCTGGACCTCGCTCTCGGACTCGCCGGCCTTCTTGCGCGGCAGGATCAGACCCACCAGCTGATCATCCAGGTGGTCCTCGACCTCGATGAGGCCCGCGGCCACCTGCACCAGCTCCGCTTCGCCGCTGGGCTCACGGCCGGCGACCATCGCCTCGAGCCGCTGTGTCGCCTCCTGCACGCGCGCGCGCAGCTCGCCGAGCCCCAGCACGCCGAGCGTATCGCCGATCTTCTTGAGCAGCCCCACCTGGGGAGAGAGCTCCTCGGCCGCCTCGCCGCCGCGGCGCACGTAGATGTCCAGCACGTCCTTGACCTTGGAGAGATCCTCGCGGATCGCCGCGGCCACGGTGTGCATCAGCTTGATCGACGGGGCCGACAGGTTCTCGCGCTCCTGCTCGACCGACTCGTCCACCGGCAGCAGCTCGTTGAGTCGGAACGAGGCGCGCACCGCCGCCACGCGCGGTCCGGCGCTGGCGGCGCGCGCGATGTAGTACAGCAGGTTGTTGAGCAGCTCCACGGGCGGGTGCTGGGCGTAGCGCGACTCGCCCTGCTCGTAGAGCCGCTTCATCTCCCGGTCGGCCAGTCCCAGCAGCCGCTTGACCGAGATGCTGCTCTCCACGCCGCTCTCGCGCAGCGCCTCCACCAGCGCGCCGACCACCCACCACAGCTGGAACACCGATTGGGCCGTGGCGACCTGCTCGAGCCGCGCCGACACCGCCGTCAGGATCTCCAGGTTCTGCTCGACACGCTCGCCGCGAATCCAGCCGATCAGCCCCGTCTGAAAGCGCGAGCGCAGGCGCCGTGCCCACTGCGCCACGCTGAGCGGCGGCTCACCCGGGGCCGGCGCGGCCGGCTGCGCCTGGCGGTCCGATTTCAGGTTCAGCAGCAGCAGCGTGCCCTCGGACAGCAGCGCGCTGCCGCGCACCGCCCGCAGATCGTTCAGCAAGGGCAGCAGGACCAGCGCCAGGTCGCGCCCGCCGGCGAGCACGCGCTCGAGGTAGCCGGGCAGCTGCACCATGGCGCGCATCAGCGCATCGAGCGCCTCGGCCTGGTTCTTGCGCTCGCTGCCGAGCGCGATCAGGTACTGCGCGACCTGCTCCATCTCCTCGGCGAGCAGCGCCGCGCCGTAGATCTCCATCATGCGCAGCACACCCTGCACCTGATGCAGCTCGCCGCGGCAGCGCTCGAGCAGCGCCAGGTTCTGCGGCTGCTCGACGTGTGTCTCGAGCGCGGTGCGTCCCTCGGCGAGCGACACGCCGATCTCGCGCGCGACCGTGTGCAGCGTTTGCGTGGCCAGCTCGCTCATGGCGTACGGCGTCGGTCCGTTGGCTCGCTTCCCCGGTGCGCCACGTCAGGAGCCGCCGAGGACCTTGATCTTGGGGTTGGAGTAGATCGACCCGCCGGCGCCGCCCGCGCCGGCGGCGCCGCCGGCGGAAAGACCCGCGGCCGCGCCCGTCACGCCGGCGTCCGCGCCGCTCGCACCGGCCGCGCCGCCGCCGAGCGCTCCGCCACGCCCGCCGGTGCTGCCCGCGCCACCGGGAGCGCCGCCGCGCGCGGCCGCCCCCGCACCCAGCTTACCGAGCGTGCCCGAGGCGCCCGCCGCCAGGCCCCCGGCGGCGAGCTGCGAGGCGGAGGCACCGCTCTGCGAGAGCGTGCGATGCATGCCCGAGGTGTCCGTGCCGCCGGGCAGGCGAAAGCCCGCGATCGACTTGCGCAGCGCCGCGGCCAGATCCGCGAGCTTGATGATCGCCTGCGAGGTCGCGCTGGTGGAGTCGGCCGACTGGGTGCTGATCTCGCGCAGCACCTGCATGTTGCGCGCCACGCTCTGCGCGGCGGTGGCCTGGCCGCGCGCGCTCGCGGATATATTCTGCACGAGGCTCGCGATCTGGTTGGACACCTGGTCTATCTCGAGCAGCGCCGCTCCGGCATTCTCGGCGAGCAGCGCGCCGCCCACCACGTCGGTGGTGCTGCGTTCCATAGACACCACGGCCTCGTTGGTGTCGGTCTGGATGGTCCGCACCAGCACCTCGATCTGCTTGGTGGCGTTAGCGGCACGCTCGGCCAGCCGCTGCACCTCGTCGGCCACCACGGCGAAGCCGCGGCCGGCCTCCCCGGCCATGGACGCCTGAATGGAGGCGTTGAGCGCGAGGATGTTGGTCTGCTCGGCGATGTCGCTGATCAGCTCGACGATGTTGCCGATCTCCTGCGAGCTCTCGCCGAGCCGCTTGATGCGCTTGCTGGTCTCCTGGATGGTCTCGCGGATCGTATTCATGCCGTCGATCGTGCGGCGCACCGCATCCCCGCCCTTGTGCGCCACGTCGACCGAGTGGCGCGCGACGTCCGCGGCGCGCTCGGCGTTGCCCGAGACCTCCTCGATGGACGCGGCCATCGCGCCCATCGACTCGCTCGCCGAGGCGATCTGCTTGGACTGGGCGCTGGTCGCACGCGTCAGATGGGCGGCGAGCGCCTGGGTCTGGCGCGCCGCGGCGTCCAGCTGGATCGCCGAGTGCGCGATGGTCGCCACCAGCTTGCGCAGCGCCTCGACCGCGTAGTTGACCGAGTCGGCGATCGCACCGGTGATGTCCTCCGTGACGGTCGCCTGCACGGTGAGGTCCCCCTCGGCGAGACTGGACATCTCGTCCAGCAGCCGCATGATCGCCTGCTGGTTGCGGTCGGTGTCGAGCCGCTGCACCTCGACGGCGCGCTGCGCCGAGGCGGCCGCCTGCTGCACGCGGCGCAGATGTGCCAGCAGCAGCGCCAGCGGCACGAGCGCGAGCAGCGCCGGCAGCGCGGCCCAGGTGGCCGGCAGGCCCACGAGCGCCAGCGTGAGCGATGCCAGCCCCGCGAGGCCGACGAGCACGAGCGCCGTGATCGCCAGCCACTGCAGGCGCTGCGTGGCCGGGTTCATGCGCTCGCCTCCAGGAACGCGCTGTCCTCCACCAGCGCGCGCAGGCTGAGCACCGGCCAGTGCTCGCCGCCACGGCGAAAGGAGCCGGCGATGTAGCGCGCGCAGTTGACGATCGTGGGCGGCACCTCGGCGGTGAACTCGGCATCGGCGAAGCGCCGAAAGCCGAGCACCTCGTCCACCAGCAGCCCCGCGGGGATCTCGCGATGATTCACGACGATGACGCGCGCGTTGCGCGTATTGGGGGTCGCGCCGGTCTCCAGATAGGCACGCAGGTCGATGATCGGCAGCAGCTGGCCGTGCACGTTCGCAAGCCCGAGAATCCAGCTGCGGGCGCCCGGCACCCGCGTCAGCGGCGCGGGCACCCCCAGCACCTCGCGCGCCTCCTCGCGTGCCACCAGATACAGCTCCCCGGCCATCTTCAGCGCCACGCCGACCCATTCGCCCGCCTGGGCCGCATCCGTGGCCGCGCCGCCGGTCAGCGCGCGGCCGCGACGCTCCAGCTCGGCCAGCAGCTCGAATGGCCGGTCGCGCAGGCTGCGCAGCGGGGGGCTTTCCGGGAGCGGCATGCCTTCCTGCAGCGTGACGTCCTCCTGCATGTCAGGCCGCAAGCGTCGCCTGGGCCTTCTCCACCAATTGATCTGGAGAGACCGGCTTGACCAGATAGTCGATCGCGCCCTGCCGCAGGCCCCAGGCCCGATCGGCCTCCTGCCCCTTCGAGGTCACCATGACGATGGGAATCGAGCGCGTTTCCGGGTCGTTGACCAGCGCACGGGTCGCCTGATAGCCGTTGACGCCCGGCATGACGATGTCCATGAAGATCAGGTCCGGACGCATCTGCCGCGCCAGACGCACGCCCTCGGCCCCGTCGGCCGCGATCGCCGTGCGGTAGCCGTGCCGCTCCAGCGCCTTCTGCATGACGTGCACCTCGGTGGGTGAGTCGTCCACGATGAGAATCAGGGCCATGGCTCCTCCCGGCGGCTAGCGAGCGATGTGCGACTCGATCGCTCCGAGCAGCTCGTCCTTGGTGAACGGCTTCGTCAGGTAGTGTTCCGAGCCGACGATGCGGCCGCGTGCCCGATCGAACAGTCCATCCTTGGACGACAGCATGATAACCGGGATGGAGCGAAACACCTTGTTGTGCTTGATCAGCGCGCAGGTCTGATAGCCATCGAGTCGCGGCATCATGATGTCCACGAACACGATGTCCGGCTGGTGATCGGCGATCTTCGCGAGCGCGTCGAAGCCGTCCACGGCGGTGAACACCTCGCAGCCCTCCTTGCTCAGCAGCGTCTCCGCGGTGCGGCGGATCGTCTTGCTGTCGTCGATGACCAGCACCTTCAGGCCCTGCAGGGAACCGGACCGCGACGCGGCGGCGGCCGAGGCCGGGCCGGCCGCGGCACCCGCGGCGCCGCCCGCGCCGCCAGCGGCATCCGCGCCGCCATCAGCATCGGCAAACGCCGCGCCACGCTCGTCCGTCGTCGATTCCATGCTCCACCCCTGCTGAGGCGAATGATCCCGTCGCTGTCGGTAGGGTTTGCTTCGATCAGGCCCCGTCGGCACAATCTTTCCGGCGGCACACCCGCACGCCGCTGAGTGCCGCGTTTTAACATATCGGCACACCCCCCGCTATGCCGCTTCCGTCACGCTTTTGAGAGCCCGCGGCGGCTTTGCGGCGGCTCGCGTGAGCCACGGCGAGCGTGCGGAACATAATGCGCGAGGCGGGCGAGCCGGGCTTTGTGAGGAGTCAGCAAATGGGCGCGAGCGTGCAATTGGCCGTCGTCATGGACCCGATCGGGCAGATCAAGTACGCCAAGGACACGACTCTGGCGCTGCTGCTGGCGGCGCAGGCGCGCGGCTGGTCGCTGCACTATCTCGAGCAGCGGGACCTGCGGCTGCGCGACGGGGTGGCCGAGGGACGCACGCGGCCGCTGACGGTGCGCGCCGATGCGCAGCAGTGGTACTCGCTGGGCGAGCCCGCCGTGGGTGCGCTCGCGCAGTTCGACGTGATCCTGATGCGCAAGGATCCGCCATTCGACACCGAGTACATCTACACCACCTACGTGCTGGAGCGCGCCGAGCTCGCCGGCGCTCTGGTGGTCAACCGCCCGCGCGGACTGCGCGATATGAACGAGAAGGTCTACACGGCATGGTTTCCCCAGTGCTGCGCGCCCACGCTGGTGACGCGTGACATGGCGGAGATGGCGGCGTTCGCGGCCGCGCAGGGCAAGATCGTGGTCAAGCCGCTGCACGGTATGGGCGGACACTCGGTGTTCGTGCTCGAGCCCGGCGACAAGAACTCGCGCGTGGTCTTCGAGACGCTCACCGACGAGGGCCGGCGCTTCGCGATCGTGCAGAAGTATCTGCCGGACATCGCGATCGGCGGGGATTCGCGCGTGCTGCTGATCGACGGCGAGCCCGTGCCCTACGCGCTCGCGCGCATTCCGCCGGCCGAGGACAATCGCGGCAATCTCGCCGCCGGCGCCAAGGGCGTTGGCCGGGCGCTGAGCGAGCGCGACCGCTGGCTGTGCGCCCAGATCGGCCCGGCGTTGCGCGAGGCGGGCATGCTGTTCGTCGGCCTGGACGTGATCGGCGGATACGTCACCGAAATCAACGTCACCAGCCCGACGGGAGTGCGCGAGCTCGAGCGCCAGTTTCCGCTGGACATCGGCGCGCTGCTGATCGACGCGCTGGAGCGGCGTCTCAGCGACCGCGCGCCGCGCGCGGCTATACTGCCGGCGTGACCACGGCCGACCCGAGCATGCTGCGCGGCGCCCCTGTGCCCAAGGTGCGCGAGGGACGCGCCCCGGTGCGCGAGCGGCTGATGGCGATGCTGTTCCTGATGGCGCTGCTGCACGCCATCGTCATCCTCGGGGTGGGCTTCTCCGCGGGCGGCCGCGGCGGCGGCAACGCGGCGCCGCGGCTGGACGTCATGCTGGTCACCGACGACGTGCCGGAGGCGCGCGACAATCCGCACGCCTCCTACCTCGCCCAGCGCACGCAGATCGGGGCCGGCGACACCACTGCGCACCGGCCGCCGGGCAGCCCCTCGAGCCGCGGCGCCCAGCACCACGCCGAGCAGCCGATCGACGGCGCCGATGAGGCGAGCCGCAGCGCGCACGCGGACACACCCGCCGAGCGGGTGCTGGCGAGCACGGGAGCCAGCCCGGATATCCGCTACTTCGGCGAGGTGAGCCTGCCCGAGCAGGCCGCGGCGCTGCCGGAGATGCTCGGGGAGGCCCCTGGCGCGCCGCGCAGCGGCCGCGGCGATGCCGTCGAGCTGCTGCTGCGGGGCCAGGCCAACGCCGAGCACTGGGTCAGCCCCGACACGCGCGCCTCGCAGCTCGCACCCTATCTGGCCGAATGGAAGCGCAAGGTGGAGCGCGTGGGCACGCTCAACTTTCCGAGCGCCGCGCGACGCACGGGCCTGTCGGGCAGCCCCGTGGTCGAGGTGGAGATTTCCGCGGACGGACGGCTGCGCGACGCCCGCGTGCGTCGCAGCAGCGGATACGGCGCGCTCGATCAGGCCGCTCTGACGATCCTGCGGCTGGCCAGCCCCTTCAACCCCTTCCCACCGGACGTGGCTGCGCAATATTCGCGGCTGCGATTCGCGTACCAGTGGGACTTCGTCTCGGGCAACCTCGCTTCGGCGGCCTCACCGGGGCCGTAGCCGCCCAGGCGTCATAAGCGCCGCGGATGGCCGCCACTGCCGCTCGTGAGCCGCTTGCCGCCACCGGTGTGATGCCGGTGCCAGATACGTGGGACGGCCCTTGAGAGCGCAGCCGCATGCCTCCATACTGGCCTCATGAGCGCTAGAACCATCAATACGGTGGACTGTCTGGCCAACCACCTGCTGGTCGCCATGCCGTCCCTGACCGATGGCCCTTTCGCGCAGACCGTCGTGCTCATCTGCGAGCACAGCCAGCAGAACGCCCTGGGAATCGTGCTGAACAAGCCCCTCGGCATGAAGCTCGGGGACGTGATGGCGCAGATGAAGCTCGAGCCCACGGACATCCGCATCGGCGAGCAGCCGGTGCTGCAGGGCGGACCGGTGAACCGCGACCGTGGCTTCGTCCTGCACCGCCCGGGCGGCCTGTGGGATTCCACCCACCGCGTATCGGACAACGTGCAGGTCACCACCTCGCGCGACGTGCTTGCAGCCATCGCCCGCGGCGAGGGACCCCAGGATGCCTTCGTGGCCCTGGGATATGCCGGCTGGGATGCCGGCCAGCTCGAGCGCGAGATGCTGGACAACGCCTGGCTCAGCCTGCCGATGGACGAGCACATCGTGTTCGATCTGCCGTTCGAGGAGCGCTGGCAGGCGGCCTGGCAGCTGCTGGGCGTGGACAGCTCCCGTGTGAGCCTCACCGCCGGGCATGCCTGAGCGGCCCACGGCTCATGCCTGAGCGGCGCGACCGCGTCGCGCTCGGCTTCGATTTCGGTCTCAAACGCATCGGCATCGCCGCGGGCGATACCGTCAGCGGCAGCGCGGCACCTTGCGCCACGGTGACGGTCGGCCCCCACGGACCCGACTGGCGCGAGATCGCCCGCCTGCTGCGCCACTACCGCCCCGACGTGCTGATCGTCGGCAGTCCCCGGCACGCGGACGGCACACACGCCACACTCGCGGCGGCAAGCGATCACTTCGCCGCGGAATTGACCCGCCGCGCGGCACTGCCGGTGCAGCGCGTGGATGAGTTCGCCTCCTCGATCGAGGCCGCGGCGACCCTGCGCGCCGCCCGCGCGCGCGGGCAGCGCCGCCGGCGGGTACAGCACGCCGACATGGACGCGGCGGCAGCCGCTATCATTCTGCAGCGCTGGCTGCGCGGTCAGGACGGGAGCGGCGGGCATGCCAAGGGGACCACGTGATTGAGCAGCGGCGCGAGGATGGGTCGCTGCGTCACCTGATCACGCTCGAGGGGCTGCGCCGCGACGAGGTAGAGCAGCTGCTGCAGCGCTCGCAGCAGTATGTTTGCGCCCCGGGGGAGCGGCCGCTGCGCAGCCTGGCGCTGCGCGGCGTACAGATCGCCAATCTGTTCACCGAACCCTCGACGCGCACGCGCGTGTCCTTCGAGCTCGCGGGGCGCCGCCTCGGCGCCGACGTGGTCAACCTGGAGGTGCAGCTGTCCTCGCGCGCCAAGGGCGAGAGCATGCTCGACACGATCTACACCCTGCAGGCGCTGCACTTCGACGTCTTCGTGATCCGCGACGCCGAGCCGGGCGTGCTCGAGCACGTGGCCGCACACGTCGGAGGGCGCGTGAGCGTGCTGTCGGCCGGTGAGGCGCACCTGTCGCATCCAACGCAGGGGCTGCTCGACGCGCTCACGGTGCGCCAGCACAAGGGAAGCATCGAGGCGCTGCGCATCGCCATCGTGGGGGATCTGCGGCACTCGCGCGTGGCCCGCTCGGCCTATCAGGTGTTCCGTCTGCTCGAGGCGCGCGAGATCCGGCTGATCGCCCCGCCCGCGCTCATGCCCGAGCCCCACGAGTTCCCCGGCTGTCTGCGCGCCACGACCCTCGAGGAGGGATTGGAGGGCGCGGACGTGGTCATGATGCTGCGCGTCCAGAAGGAGCGCTTCTCCGCGGCCGCGCTGCCCGATGGCGCCGAGTACTTTGCGCGCTACGGGTTGACCTCCGAGCGCCTCGCGCGCGCGCACCCGCACGCCATCGTGATGCACCCGCAGCCGATGAACCGCGGTGTGGAAATCGCCTCGGAGGTCGCCGACGGACCGCAATCGGTGATCCGCTCCCAGGTCAGCAACGGCGTGGCGGTACGCATGGCCGTGCTCGAGACCGTGGCCGCGCGGCCGGCCGCATGAGCCCGGCGCCCGTCAGACCGCACCGCGGCAGCATCTTCCTCGAGCAGTCGGTGGTGCTCGCCCACGCGCATTTCGCGGGCGATCAGCACGTGCTGCGCCTGCAGGCGCCGCGCTGCGCGGCGCGCGCCCAGCCCGGCAGCTTCGTGCACGTGCGCTGCGCACAGGACCTGCCGATGCGCCGCCCGATGTCGATCATGCGTGCGCACGCCGAGGCCGGCTGGATCGAGCTGCTCTACAAGGTCGTGGGCGTGGGCTCGCGCGCGCTGGCCCGGCTGCAACCGGGCGACACCGTGAGCGCGCTCGGTCCCATCGGGCGCGGCTTCGAGCCGCAACCCGCCCGCCCGCGGGTGCTCGCGCTCGGCGGCGGCGTGGGCATCCCGCCGATCGTGTTCCTGGCCGAGCGGCTGCTCGAGGCCGCGCGCCCAGCCACCGCGCCCCCCACGTCGCCTGCGCCCCCCGCGTCGCCCGGGTCACCCGTCGCCTGGAAGCCGCTGGTGCTGATGGGCTCGGAGGTGCCATTCCCGTTTCGCGTGCGCCCGTCCACCCTGCTGGTGCCGGGCATGCCCGACGAGGCCATCGGCTGCATGCCGCTGCTGGAGGAATGGGGCGTACCCTCGCGCCTGGCCAGCCTCGCGGGTCTGCCGGGCTGCTTCGAGGGCTACGTGACCGAGCTGGCCCGCGCCTGGCTCGCGCCGCTGGCCCCCGAGGCACTGGCCGAGGTGGAGGTATTCGCCTGCGGCCCCACGCCGATGCTGGCCGCCTGTGCGCGCCTGGCGCGCGAGTTCGCCGTGCCCTGCCAGGTGTCGCTCGAGGAATTCATGGCCTGCGCGGTCGGCGGCTGCGCCGGCTGCGCGGTCGCGGTGCGCACGCCGGAGGGCAGCGCCATGCGGCGCGTGTGCGTCGACGGCCCGGTGTTCGAGGCGCAGAGCATCTTCGGCTGAGGGCCGCCCGCTCGCCGCCTCCGCACCGGCGCAGATGCGCTGCAAGGGGTACAGGCCTTTCCGGCGTAGCGCTACCCGTGCCGGAGCGGGCGAGCGGGCGGCGCTCAGCCGAAGTTGATCTT